>NZ_LFVY01000012.1 GCF_001050155.1 Nitratireductor soli | reverse complement strand
TCTTCCCGAACCCGTTCAAACCCCGGCGGCGAGGCTCGCGCGGGAACGGAGGAGCCTATGCGTTTTCCTGCCGCCTCCACCCTCGTCCTCCTCGCAGGATGCAGAAGCGTCACAAGCGCCATCCCACACGCCTCGTCATCCTCGGGCTTGACCCGAGGATCCATGCCGTTGCGGCCTGCGACAGGCACGGCGGCGGGCCGTCTGCACCGCTGCGGCGATGGCGAAAGTCCGGAATGGATCCTCGGGTCAAGCCCGAGGATGACGAAGGGGGAGAAGCGGGAGGCGGAAGCATCGCAAGCGCCGGCCACCTCCCCCTCTCCCCGCAAGCGGGGAGAAGGAGGCTGCCATCCCACATGCCTCGTCATCCTCCGAGAATGACGAAGGGAGCGACGTGGTGAGAATCCATCCCGAGAACCGCAAGCCACCCCTTCCCGCCCCTCCAGAACCGATAAACCTTGTCAGGCCCGCTCATCTCATGAAAGATGCCGGCTTCCATCCCGTTGCGTGAGTTCACCATGAGTGGAAAGTCCGAGCAGACCATGATCGGCGGTGCCAGCGTTCATCCCTTGCCGCGCGCGGCCGACAACGCCGCAAAAGCGCCCGCCGCGCATTCCGGCGCGCTTCCGCGCAATCCCGGCATGCCGCTCGACCTTGCCTGGCTGGAGGCGATGCGGCACATCAACCGCAGCGCGCTGGAGCGCCGCGTCGACACGCTCGGCAAGCGCCGCTCGATCAAGAAGGACCATCAGGCCGCCTGGCTCCTGCGCGCGCTGGCGGTGATGGATCTGACGACGCTTTCCTCCGACGACACGCCCGACCGCGTGCTCAGGCTTTGCGCCAAGGCGCGCAACCCGCTGCGCCCCGACATCATGGCCGGCCTCGGCATCGAGGAGGCGGACATCCACCCGGCAGCCGTCTGCGTCTATCATCCCTTCGTCGCCACCGCCGTGGAGGCGCTGAAGGACACGAACATCCATGTGGCGGCGGTCTCCACCGCCTTCCCGCACGGGCTCGCCCCGCTGCCGACGCGGATCGCCGAGATCCGCGCCTCCGTCGAGGACGGCGCCGACGAGATCGACGTGGTCATTCCGCGCGGCCTGGTGCTTGGCGCCCATTGGGAGGAACTTTATGACGAGATCGTCCAGTTCCGCGAAGCCTGCGGTGCGGCGCATCTGAAGGTGATCCTCGGCACGGGCGACCTCGCCACCCTGCGCAACGTCACCCTCGCCTCGATGGTCGCCATGATGGCCGGCGCGGACTTCATAAAAACCTCGACCGGCAAGGAAAGCGTCAACGCCACCCTGCCCGTCGGCCTGGCCATGGTGCGCTGCATCCGCGCCTATCACGAGCACACGGGCATTCATATCGGCTTCAAGCCGGCCGGCGGCATCTCGACCGCCAAGGCATCGCTCGACTGGCTGGTGCTGATGAACGAGGAACTCGGCCGGCGCTGGCTGGAGCCGGACCTGTTCCGCTTCGGCGCGTCGAGCCTGCTCACCGACATCGAGCGCCAGCTCGAACACCATCTGACCGGGCGCTATTCCGCCGCCCATCGCCATGCCATGGCCTGACCCGGAGAGCCCCGTGACCATTCTCGATCGTTTCAAGGCCATGGATTACGGTCCGGCGCCCGAATCGCGCAGCGAGGCCGACCAATGGCTGGCCGCCCGCGACCTGTCGAAAACGCTGTTCATCGACGGCGATTGGCGCGCGGCGAAATCCGGCGCGCGCTTCACGAGTTTCGAACCCGCAACGGGCGCGGCACTTGCCGAGATTTCCGAAGCCGGCAGCGCGGACGTGGACGATGCGGTCAAGGCGGCGCGCAAAGCCCTGTCCGGCTGGCGCAAACAGACCGGCTATGAGCGCGCCCGCGTGCTTTACGCCATCGGCCGCGCCATGCAGCGCCACGCGCGCCTGTTCGCCGTTCTCGAATCGCTCGACAATGGCAAGCCGATCCGCGAGAGCCGCGACATCGATGTGCCGCTGGCGATCCGCCATTTCATCCATCACGCCGGCTGGGCGCAGACGCTCGACCGCGATTTCCCCGGCTATCAGGCGGCGGGCGTCGTCGGCCAGATCATTCCGTGGAATTTTCCGCTGCTGATGCTCGCCTGGAAGATCGCCCCGGCACTGGCCACCGGCTGCACGGTGGTGCTGAAGCCGGCCGAGTTCACGCCGCTGACGGCGGTCCTCTTCGCCGAGATCTGCGCGCGGGCCGGCGTACCGAAGGGCGTCGTCAATATCGTCCAGGGCGGGCCGGAAGCCGGTGAAGCCATCGTCAACCACCCGGATATCGACAAGATCGCCTTCACCGGCTCCTCGGAAGTGGGCAAGATCATCCGCCGCGCCACGGCCGGCACCGGCAAGAAGATCTCGCTCGAACTCGGCGGCAAGTCGGCCTTCATCGTTTTCGAGGACGCCGATCTCGACAGCGCCGTCGAGGGCCTGGTCGACGGCATCTGGTTCAACCAGGGCCAGGTCTGCTGCGCCGGCTCGCGCCTGCTCATCCAGGAAAGCGTCGCCGAACGCTTCATCGGCAAGGTCAAGGCGCGCATGAGCCATTTGCGGCTCGGCGATCCGCTCGACAAGAACACCGATATCGGCCCGCTGATCGCCCCCTCGCAGCTCGAACGCGTCACGGCGCTGGTGGCCGAGGGCGCGCGGCAGGGCGCGGAATGCTGGCAGCCGGCCTGCGATCTGCCGCAGGGCGGCTATTACCATTTGCCGACGCTCGCCATCGGCGTCGCCCCGTCGAACATCCTGGCACAGGAGGAAGTGTTCGGCCCGGTGCTCGCCACGATGACGTTCCGCACGGCGGACGAAGCGGTGGCGCTGGCCAACAACACACGCTACGGGCTCGCCGCCTCGATCTGGAGCGAGACGATCAACCGGGCGCTGGAAACGGCGCCGAAACTGAAGGCCGGCGTGGTGTGGATCAACGGCACCAACATGTTCGACGCCGCCTGCGGCTTCGGCGGCTATCGCGAAAGCGGGTTCGGGCGCGAGGGCGGCCGCGAGGGCCTGATCGAATATCTCGCCAGGCCGAAACCGAAGGGCGACCACAAGCGCATCGACATGCCGCAGCCCAGGACCGGCAATGGCGTGGGCGGCGTGGGCGGCGTGGGTGGCGCGGGTGGCGCGGGCGGCCTGATCGACCGCACGCCAAAACTGTTCATCGGCGGCAAGCAGGTGCGGCCCGACGGCAATTACGCCCTGCCCGTCACCGACCCGAAGGGGCATCTGGCAGGCGAGGTCGGCGCCGGCAACCGCAAGGACATCCGCAACGCGGTCGCCGCCGCCCGCGCCAGCAAATGGGGCTCGGCCACCGGCTATAACCGCATGCAGGTTCTGTATTTCCTG
The DNA here is from genome assembly GCF_001050155.1 of Nitratireductor soli. Lineage (GTDB taxonomy): Bacteria > Pseudomonadota > Alphaproteobacteria > Rhizobiales > Rhizobiaceae > Nitratireductor > Nitratireductor soli. The sequence goes on along the minus strand of NZ_LFVY01000012.1, from coordinate 210,067 downwards.
GCCGAGAACCTCGCCGCCCGCGCCGACGAGTTCGCCCAACGCCTGGCAAGCCTCACCGGCGAGAGCGCGAAGAAGGCGCGTGCCGAGGTCGAGGCCGGCATCGAGTGCCTGTTCGCCGCCGGCGGGCTCGCCGACAAATATGAGGGCCGCGTCCACCAGCCGCCGATGCGGGCGGTCACGCTGGCACTGCACGAGCCGGTCGGCGTCGTCGGCATCGTCGCACCCGACGAGCGGCCGCTGCTTGCGCTGGTGTCATTGCTCGGCCCGGCGCTCGCCATGGGCAATTCCGTCGTTCTCGTGCCGTCGCAGCGCTATCCGCTGATCGCCACCGACCTCTATCAGGTGTTCGAGACGTCCGACCTGCCGGCCGGCAGCGTCAACATCGTCACCGGCGGCAGCGCGGAACTTGCCGCGGTGCTTGCCAAGCATGACGACGTCGATGGGCTGTGGTGCGTCGGCGATGCGGCCTTGTGCGCCACGGTCGAGCGCGAATCGGCCGGCAATCTGAAGCGGGTGTGGACCAATGCCGGACGCGCCGTCGATTGGAGCGATGCGGCGACGCTTTCGGAGGATTTCTTCCGCCGGGCCATCGAGGTGAAGAATGTCTGGGTGCCCTATGGCGATTGAGGATGCGCCTCGGCGTAGAGCCGGGCGAAGCTCATCGCCACATGCGAGCGCCTGATGTGGCCGACGACTTCCAGTTCGCCGCTCTCGATGGCCGCGACGATGTCGGACACCTCATGGCGGAAGAAGCGGATCTCGGCTTCCAGCATGTCCTCGTAGCGGGTCAGCCGCGCCGCGTGCTTCAGCCAGATGCGCGTCGTCTGGTAGTAGAGCCGCTCGGAGAATTCGCGCAGCGGCTCATTGGCCGTCAGCGTCATCAGCAGATGGAAGAAATCCGTGTTGATGCGGGCGAATTCGCGCGCGTCCGGCGCGCCGCGCAGGTGATCGCAGCGCGCCAGAAGCGCACGGAATTCCGCCCGCCGCGCCGCATCCGGCGGCACGGGCGAGAGCTTGCCGACCAGTTCGGCAAGCTCGACGCGCAGTTGATAGACCTGCTGCAGGGAATCGATGTCGATGTCGGTGACGATGGTGCCGACGCCATGCATCGAGCGCAGGAAGCCCTCGTCCTCGAGCCTGGCCAGCACGCGGCGGATCGGCGTGCGGCTGGTCTCGAACTCCTCGGCCAGATCCTCCTCGCGCAGCCGCATGCCGGGCGGATAGTCGAGCATGCAGATGCGTGAGCGCATAAGCGTGTAGATCCGATCGAATCTCGGTCGCGCGTCCCGCTTGCCTGCGCCCTTCATGCCATGCCTCAGCTCAGTTTCCCCAACAGCCGCTCCAGCATAGAGAGGCATTCGGAAAGCTGGTCAAGACCGACGAACTCATCGGCCTTGTGGGCTTGCTCGATGGAGCCCGGCCCGCATATGACGGACGATATGCCCGCCTTCTGGAACAGCCCCGCTTCCGTGCCGAAGGCCACAACCTCGGCCTCGCTGAGGCCGGTCAGCTCGCCGACGATGCGGCGCGCCTCCGATTCCGGGACCGGTTCCAGCCCGTCCACTTCGCCAATCACATGGGTGACGATGTCGGCCTCGGCGAAAACCGCCCGCATGGCCGGGATCAACTCCCGCTCCACATAGGTTTCGATGCCGTGCTTGACGAAATCGGCATCGGGCGCCTGCACGGGGCGCATTTCCCAATCGACCGTGCATTGGCCGGCGATGACATTGTGCGCCACGCCGCCGGCGATGCGGCCGATCTGCAGCGTGGTCCAGGGCGGCCGGAAACGGCTGTCTTCTGGCGCCCTGCCCTTCAGTTCCTCGGCCAGCGCCATCAGCCGGGACATATATCGTACCGCGTATTCGACGGCGTTGACGCCGCGCGCCGGGTCCGAGCCGTGACCTTCCAGGCCGCGAAACTCGGTCGTGTATTCGAAGCAGCCCTTGTGCCCCTCGATGATGCGCATCATGGTCGGCTCGCCGATGATGGCGACAGACGGGCGGATCGCCAGCCGTTCCAGCTCCTCCACCAGCGCGCGGGCGCCGAGACAGCCGACCTCCTCATCGTAGGTGAAGGCGAAGTGCAAGGGCCGCTTGAGATCGGCGGCGGCGAAACGCGGCGCCATCGCCAGGCAGCAGGCGATGAACCCCTTCATGTCGCAGGTGCCGCGGCCGTAGAGCCGGCCGTCGGCCTCGCGCAACACGAACGGATCGCCGGTCCAGTCCTGACCGGCGACCGGCACCACATCGGAATGACCGGACAGGACGATGCCGCCATCGCCTTCCGGCCCCAGCGTGGCGAACAAATTGGCCTTCGTCCCCGTCTCGTCCAGCGTCACCGAAAGATGGGCGCCCAACCCGCTCAGCACCTCGCTGGCATAGGCGATCAGTTCCAGATTGCTGTCGGCCGAAATGGTGGGAAACCCCACCAGATCAGCCAGAATGCGCTTGGTTTCGTCAAGGGATGGCCGGGTTTCGTCAAGGCATGGATAGGCGGTCACGGCGTCAGTCCTTGACGATCAGTTCGCGCGGACGGCGGCAAAGCGCCTCGGCCGGGCCCTCCGGCTTGATGAGGATGCTTTCGGTGATCTCCAGCCCCCAATCGGCCATCCACAGGCCGGGCATGAAGTGAAACGTCATGCCGGCTTCGAGCACGGTGTCGTCCTCGCGGCGCAGCGAAATGGTCCGCTCGCCCCAGTCCGGCGGATAGGAAATGCCGATCGGATAGCCGCAGCGGCCATCGCGCGAAATGCCCGCCTTCTCCAGCGATGTGTAGAGCGCATCGGCGATCTGGCCGGCGCGGTTGCCCGGCCGGGCGATCTCAAGCCCCGCCTCGATGCCCTCGACCAGGGCCTTTTCCGCGTCCAGCATGTGTTGCGGCGGCTTGCCGAGGAACACGGTTCGGCACAAGGGCGCGTGATAGCGCCGGTAGCAGCCGGCGATCTCGAAGAAGGTCGCCTGGCCCTGCTCGAAGCGACGGCCGTCCCAGGTCAGGTGCGGGGCGGCCGCATCCGAGCCGGACGGCAAGAGCGGTACGATGGCCGGGTACTCGCCCCAATCGTCATCGACGCCGCGGATCGCATCGGCATAGATCTCGGCGACCAAATCGTTCTTCTTCATGCCCGGCTCGATGCGCTCGACGATGCCGTCGATCATCTTTTCGGAAATGCGCGCGGCCCGGCGCATGAAGACGATCTCCTCCTCCGACTTCACCGCGCGCTGCCAATTCACCAGCGCGGTCGCATCGACGAAGGTGGCGTCGGGCAATTCCTCCTTCAGAACCAGATAGGCCTTGGCGGAGAAATAGTAGTTTTCCAGTTCGACGCCGATGCGCTTGTTGCCGTAGCCGTAAGCGCGCAGGATCTCGGCCAGATGCTGCATGGGATGCAGCGTGTTGGCCTGCACGAAGTGATCGGGATAACGCAGCACGCGCGCGTCGTCCATGTAGACGGTGCGCACCGCGCCATTGCCGTCCATCGAACGGCCCCACCAGAGCGGCTCCTCGTCCTTCAGGACGATCACACCCTGGTGCACATAGAAGGACCACCCGTCATAACCCGTCAACCAGGCCATGTTGGAGGGATCCTCGACGAACAGGACATCGATTCCCTTGGCCTCCATGGCGGCGCGGGTCTTCTCGAGGCGCGCAACGTATTCCTGCGCGCTGAAGGGCATTTCGATTGCTGGCATATATCCTCCGGATCGGGAAAGCCGGGACCTTTACGGCGCCCGGAAAACAGAACCACACGCGGCATCCTCACCTTGTGTACATCTAATCCATCACCACAAATTCAAGTGACGGAATAGCGCTAAAGCGACATGAAAAGTCGTTGACTTGGTCTCCGCCTGCATGATGTTGTGTACAAATGACCGCACCGGTCAATAATCTCGATCAAATGGAAAAAAATGGGAGACGTCATGAGACGCACGGTTCTGAAAGGTATGGTTGCGCTTGGAGCGATGGCGCTTTCGCTGGGTGCCGCCGCAACATCCGCTTCCGCACAGGATGCACTCGAGCGGGCGAAGGAGTCCGGCTACATCCGCGTCGGCTTCGCCAACGAAGCGCCCTATGGGTTCGCCACGCCGGACGGCAAGCTGACCGGCGAAGCGCCGGAAGTCGCCAAGGCGATTCTCGCCAAGATGGGCATCGAGGAAGTCGATGGCGTGCTGACCGAGTTCGGCTCGCTGATACCGGGCCTCAAGGCCGGCCGCTTCGACATCATCGCCGCCGGCATGTTCATCAATCCGAAGCGCTGCGAGCAGGTGCAGTTCTCCGAGCCGTCCTATGGCATCGGCCAGGCCTTCCTGGTCGCCGACGGCAACCCCAAGAGCATCACCGACTATGCCACGGTGGCCGAGAACAGCGCGTTGAAGCTCGCCGTGATGGCCGGCGCGGTGGAGAAGGGTTACGCGGAGAAGGCCGGCGTCGCCGCCGACCAGCTGGTGATCCTGCCCGACCAGTCCAGCCTGGTCAGCGCCGTCAAGGCCGGACGCGCAGATGCGGCGGCTCTGACCGCCCTTTCCATCGCCGGCATGGCCGACAAGAATGAGGGCGTCGAATCGACCGAACCCTTCGGCGAAGTGGCCGGCGAATCCGTGAAGGGCCATGGCGGCTTCGCCTTCCGTCCCGAAGACAAGGCGCTCTACGAGGAATTCAACAAGAACCTCAAGGAGTTCGTCGGCTCGGAAGAGCATATCGCGCTCGTCACCCCATTCGGTTTCGGCGAAGGCTATCTGCCGAACAAGACAACCGAAGAGCTTTGCGCCGAGCAATAGAACACCGGCGGTGTGTCGGCCGGACTTTCCGGCCGACACGCTGGAATACCGGCACGTTAGAGTAACGGAGGGGACGGCATGCAGCTTCGCCCGCTTGCGATCTGTGCCATCGTGTTCTTTACGGCGGGCCTCGCCATCGCCAGTTTTGCCAATTTCAGGGAATTCATCCCGGGCCTGTTGCAGGGCGCGTGGATCACCGTGCAGATCACCATCGGCGGCTGCATCGTCGCGGTGATCGCAGCACTTCTGGCGGCCATCGCCAAGATGTACGGCCCCGCCCCGCTGCGCTGGCTGGCGGTGGCCTATATCGAATTGTTTCGCGGCACATCGGCGCTGGTGCAGCTGTTCTGGCTGTTCTTCGTCCTGCCGCATTTCGGCATCGTGCTCGAACCGATGAGCGTCGCCATTGCAGCGCTCGGCCTGAATGTCGGCGCCTATGGCGCGGAAGTGGTGCGCGGAGCGATCACCGCCGTGCCGCGCGGCCAATGGGAGGCGTCCGTCGCGCTCAACATGCCGCGCAAGCTGGCGCTCCGCCGCATCATCCTGCCGCAGGCGTTCGCCGCGATGATCCCGCCCTGGGGCAATCTGTTCATCGAACTGTTGAAGGCGACGGCGCTCGTTTCGCTGATCACCATTTCCGACCTCGCCTTCAAGGCCCAGCAGATGAACCAGACGACCTTCCGCACCGTCGAGATATTCTCCATCGTGCTCGTCATGTATCTCGCCATCTCGATCGTCATCACGGTCGGCATGCGCACGCTCGAAACTTTTGCCGCGCGCGGCATGGCACGCGGGAGATAGGCCATGTTCTGGGATTGGTCCTATGTCTGGGAGATCATGCCGACGCTGCTGCGCGCCTCGGTGGTGACCATCCAGGCGACGCTGCTCGGATTCGTGCTCGCGGCCGTGCTCGGCCTCGTCATGGCGATCCTGCGCATGTCGAAATCGCAATGGATCAGCGTGCCGACGGCCGCCGTCATCGAATTCATCCGCTCGACGCCGCTGCTGATCCAGATCTTCTTCATCTTCTTCGTGTTTCCCGAGTTCGGCATTGTCCTGCCGGCGCTGACCGCCGGTGTCATCGCGCTCGGCCTGCATTATGGCGCCTATTGCTCGGAGGTTTATCGGGCCGGGCTTGAAAGCGTGCCGCGCGGGCAATGGGAGGCGTCCATCGCGCTCAATCTCAGCCCCTACATCACCTTTCGCGACATCATCATTCCGCAGGCCATTCCGCCCGTGGTGCCGGCGCTCGGCAATTATCTCGTGGCGCTGTTCAAGGAGACACCGCTCCTGTCGGCCATTGCCGTGCTCGAACTGATGCAGACGGCGAAAATCCTCGGCTCGGAGAATTTTCGCTATGTGGAGCCGATCACGCTGGTCGGCGCCTTCTTCCTTGTCATGAGCCTGGTGGCTTCCGTGTTCATCCGCCAGGTCGAAAGCACCCTCAACCGCAGCCTGCGCAACCCCGGAGGCGGACAATGACGACCCCGATGGTCAAATTCGACAATGTAACCAAGCGCTATGGCTCGCTGACGGTTCTCGATTCGCTCAATCTGGAGATCGCCGCCAATGAAAAGGTGGCGATCATCGGCCCGTCGGGCTCGGGCAAGACGACCGTGCTGCGCATGCTGATGACGCTGGAGCGCATCAATGACGGGGTCATCCATGTCGATGGCGAGCCGATGACGCATATGGAGAGGAATGGTGCTCTGGTGCCGGCCGACGAGCGCCATTTGCGCCGCGTGCGCGGCAATATCGGCATGGTTTTCCAGCATTTCAACCTGTTCCCGCATATGTCGGCCCTGAAGAACTGCATGGAAGCGCCGATCCATGTGCTCGGCATGCCGCGAAGAGAGGCCGAGGAGCGCGCCGCCGAACTGCTCGACATGGTCGGCCTTGGCGACAAGAAGAACCATTATCCGAGCCAGCTTTCCGGCGGCCAGCAGCAGCGCGTGGCGATTGCCCGGGCGCTGGCCATGCGGCCAAAGGTGATGCTGTTCGACGAAGTGACGTCGGCGCTCGACCCGGAGCTTGTCGGAGAGGTGCTGCAGGTCATCCGCAAGCTCGCCAAGGAGCACAGCCTGACCATGCTGATGGTCACCCACCAGATGGGCTTCGCCAGGGAATTCGCCGACCGGGTCTGCTTCTTCCACTCGGGCAAGATCGCCGAACAGGGCGCGCCGGACAAAATCTTCAACGATCCGCAGGAAGAACGAACGCGCCAGTTCCTGAGCGCCGTTCTGGAAGCTGGCTGAGACCATGACGTCATTGACCCTTGCCAATGTTCTGGCGGCCCGCCGGAGGATTTCTGGTGTGGCGACGCTCGACACGCCGCTCGTCCCCTCGCCCTATCTCAGCCGGCTTTGCGGCGGTGATTTCCTGCTGAAACTGGAGATCGGCCAGGCGACCGGCGCCTTCAAATTGCGCGGGGCGGCGAACGCCGTCCTCAACCTGCCTGCCGACGCGCCGGGCGTCACCTGCTGCTCGACCGGCAATCATGGCCGGGCCATCGCCTTCGCCGCCAGGGCGCGCGGCCTGAAGGCCGTCGTCTGCATGTCGAAACTGGTGCCGCAGGCCAAGGTGGACGGCATTCGCGCGCTGGGCGCCGAGGCCCGCATCATCGGTGAAAGCCAGGATGACGCGCAGTTCGAAAGCCGGCGCCTGGCTGACCAGGACGGCTTCTGCGAGGTCTCGCCCTTCGACGATCCTCATGTGATCGCCGGCCAGGGCACGATCGGGCTCGAACTTCTGCAACAGCGCCCCGATCTCGAAACCGTGCTCATTCCGTTGTCCGGCGGCGGGCTTGCCGGGGGTATCGCCGCGACGGTCAAGCAGATCAAACCGTCCATCCGCGTCATCGGCATCACCATGGACCGGGGCGCGGCCATGCATGAATCCGTCAAGGCGGGCCATCCCGTGCCGGTGACGGAGGTGGCGAGCCTGGCCGATTCGCTCGGCGGCGGCATCGGCGCGGAAAACCGGCACTCCTTCGCGCTGTGCCAAAAATATCTGGACGACATCGTGCTCGTGACCGAGGACGAGATATACTGTGCCATGCAGGCGCATTACTTCGAGGACCGTCTGGTCTGCGAGGGCGCCAGCGCGGTGGGGGCCGCCGCCCTCATCGCCGGCAAACTCGGCAAGACGCTCGGCCCGACGGCCAGCATCATCACCGGCCGCAATGTCGACATGACGGTGTTCACCGATATCGTGTCGGGCCGCGACGTGAGGCTCGGCGCCATGATGCTCAAAGGAAAACCCCATGCTGCATGACATTCTCGTCCTCACCGAAGCCGAGCTGAAACGCGCCGTCAAACTCGACCTCGAGGCGATCGGCGTGGTCGAGAGCGCCTTTGCGGCGCTGGCCGGCGGCCAGGTGGTGATGCCGCCGATCCTGTCCATGGAGATCGCCGAGGCGAATGCCGAGGTGGATGTGAAGACCGCCTATATTCCCGGCTTCGACGGCTTCGCCATCAAGGTCAGCCCCGGCTTCTTCGACAATCCGAAGATCGGCCTGCCGAGCCTCAACGGGCTGATGATCCTGTTCTCGGCGAAAACCGGCCTAGTGGAAGCGCTGCTGCTCGACAATGGCTTCCTGACCGATGTGCGCACGGCATCGGCCGGCGCCGTCGCCGCCCGCCACCTGGCCCCATCGACCGTGACCACGGCGGGTGTCATGGGCACCGGCTTGCAGGCCCGGCTGCAGATGTTCGCGGCGCATCAGGTGCGGCCGTTCGAACAGGTGCTGGTCTGGGGGCGCGATGCCGCGAAGGCGGAAGCCTGCGCAACCGACATCGCCAAGGAACTGGGCATAGAGGCGAAAGCGGAAAGCGATCCGGCGCGGCTCGTGGCGCAAAGCCAGCTGGTTGTCACCACCACGCCGGCGCGCCAGCCGATCCTGAAAGCGGAATGGCTGCATCCGGGCCTGCACATCACCGCCATGGGCTCCGACCAGGAAGGCAAGAACGAGGTCGAGCCTGCAGCGCTTGCCCGCGCCGATCTCTACGTCGCCGACCGGGTCAGCCAGTGCGAGAAGCTGGGCGAACTGGCCTCGGCCATCGCCGCCGGCGTCTGGGCGGGCGGCACGCCGCCGGAACTGGGCGCGATCGTCACGGGCGCAAGGGCCGGCCGCACCGATGACAGCCAGATCACCATTTGCGACCTGACGGGCACCGGGGCGCAAGATACGGCAATCGCCACTTTTGCGCGGCAACGGGCCTTGACAGCGGGAGCCGGCACGACGATCCAGAGCTGACCATGCTGAAGCTCGACGACCGCGACATCAAGATCCTCGCCATCCTGCAGAAGGAGGGCCGCATTTCCAAGGCGGCGCTGGCCGAGCGGGTCAACCTCACTCCCGCGCCCTGCTGGGAAAGGCTGAAGCGGCTGGAGAAGGCCGGCATCATCACCGGCTACCGGGCCGAGATCGCGCTTTCGAAGGTCATGCCCTACATCGCCGTGTTCATGGCGGCGGAGCTGGAAGGCCATCGCGCCGAGGATTTCCAGCGTTTTGAGCGCAGCGTACAGACAATCGACGAGATTACCGGCTGCTGGGCGGTGGGCGGCGGCTTCGACTACATCCTGCAGATCATCGCCCGCGACATCGATGCCTATCAGCGGCTGGTGGACCAGCTTCTGGAGGCGCGCGTCGGGCTGGCGCGCTATTTCACCTACATCGTCACCAAACCGGTCAAGCAGCCGGGCGCCCTGCCGATGGAACTGTTGTGCCCGACGCAGAAGGAATAGCGGGCGGCGGGCGGCAACTTCGAACGAAACGTTTGCCGCAGGGCGTCGCTTCTGCGGAAAATTTGCCGCCTCGCGGCGTATTCTCAAGGCAATCCAGTTGGGAAATTCGCCTTGGGAGTGAGCCGATGTCCGCATTCGCAGCCCTGCAGAAAACCTCGCTTTCGGGTCTCGCCGACCCGCGCCTGTTTCGCGAGTATGCCTATGCCGACGGTCAGTGGATCGCCGCGCCGGGCGACCCGGTGATCGATGTCCTCAATCCCGCCGACGGGACGCGCATCGGCTGCGTGCCGGCGCTTTCTTCCGAGCAGGCCGAGGCGACGATTGCCGCCGCGCATGCGGCGTTTCCGGCCTGGGCCGCCTTGCTGCCGCAGGAGCGGGCGCGTCTGCTGATGGCGTGGCATGAACTGATCGTCGCGGCAAAAGAAGACCTGGCGCATCTGATGGTGCTGGAACAGGGCAAGCCCATTTCCGAGGCGCGCGGCGAGATCGACTATGCCGCCTCCTTCGTCTCGTTCTACGCCGAAGAGGCCAAGCGCGTCGCCATCGAAAGCGTGACCTCGCACCTGCCGCATGCGGACATGCAAGTCTGGCGCGAGCCGGTGGGCGTTGCAGCCCTCGTCACGCCGTGGAACTTCCCTTGCGCCATGCTGACGCGCAAGGCGGCGGCGGCGCTGGCCGCCGGCTGCACCGTGGTGGCGCACCCCTCCTCCGAAACGCCGTTCTCGGCGCTGGCGCTGGCGGAACTCGCCGAGCGGGCCGGCCTTCCCGCCGGCGTCTTCAACGTGCTGACCGGCAAGGCCGCCGATGTGGTTGGCGCGATGACGGCCTCGCGCCATGTACGCGCCCTCTCCTTCACCGGCTCCACCGAGATCGGCCGCCTGCTCTACGCGCAGTCCGCGCCGACGGTGAAGCGGCTGGTGATGGAGCTCGGCGGGCACGCGCCGTTCATCGCCTTCGCCGATTGCGACATGGAACGGGCGGTGGACAGCGCCATGTCGGCGAAGTTCGCCACCTCGGGCCAGGATTGCCTGGCGGCCAACCGCTTCTACATCGAGCGCCCCATCTACGATGCCTTCATCGCCGCCTTTGCGCGCCGCGTCGAGGCGCTGAGCGTCGGCGCCGGCCTGACCGATCCCGACATCGGCCCGCTGATCCATGATCGCGCCGTGGCCAAGCAGAAGGAGCAGGTAACCGACGCATTGGGAAAAGGCGCGCGGCTTGTGACAGGCGGCACGAAAGCCTCGCTCGGGCCGAACTACTTCATGCCGACCGTGCTTGCCGATGTGCCGGAAACCGCGCTGATCTTCCGCGAGGAAACGTTCGGCCCCATCGCCGGATTCGCGCCGTTCGACAGCGAGGACGAGGTGCTCGAGAAGGCCAACGAGACCGAGACCGGCCTTGCCGCCTACCTGCACACAGGCGATCCCGGCCGCATCGCACGGCTTTCGCGCGGACTGGAGTTCGGCATGGTGGCCGTCAACCGGACGAAGATCACCGGCGCGCCGATCCAGTTCGGCGGGGTGAAACAGGCCGGCCTCGGCCGCGAGGGCTCCAGGCATGGGCTCGAAGCCTTCACCAACATCAAATATGTCTGCCGCGACACAAATTAGGCTGAGGCGCGCGTGTTCGATAACCCTTTCAACGATACGGAATTGAGCGGTCGGCTGGCGGCGGTGCGCGGCGAAATGGCCGCGCGCCAGCTCGACATGGCGCTGCTTTCGACGCCGGAAAACATCTTCTACCTCACCGGTCTCGACCATTGGGGCTATTTCGCGCCGCATCTGCTGATGGTGCCCATCGAGGGCGAAATGATCCTCGTCACGCGGCAGATGGAGCGCGTGTCGATCGAGAAGCAGGTGCGCAACGCGCTGTTCCAGGGGCATGGCGACCACGAGACGGCCGCCGACCTGGCCGTGCGGGTGCTGAAGGATTCCTTCGTTGCCAGGGACCGCTCGCGCGCCGTGCTCGAGACCGTCGTCGAGCAGATCGAGGAGCAGACCGACGAGGGCGCCATCAGGATCGGCATCGAGACCTGGTCGTCGGGCCATTCCTACGGCTTCGGCAATGCGCTTCGCGAAAGCTTGGACACGGTCGAGTGGGTCGACGTCACCGACATGGTCGATCGGCTGCGGCTGGTCAAATCGCCGGCGGAACAGGCGCTGATGCGCAAGGCGGCGGCCGTCTCCGATGCGGCGGCTGCGGCGGCAATCGCCATGATTGCCGAGGGAGCGGCCGAACGCGACGTGGTGGCGGAATGTCACGCGGCGATGATCCGCGCCGGCGGCGAGGCGCCGGGCTTCGGCCCGTTCATCCGGCCTGGCCCACGGCTCGGCGAGGAGCACGCCACCTGGGGCAACGATACCTATCGCCGCGACGAGCCGGTGTTCATCGAACTGTCCGGCTGTGTCAGCCGCTATCATGCGCCGCTTGGAAGGCTCGTCCATGTGGGTGCGATCCGCGACGAGGACGCGCGCATGGCCGAGACGGCGATGGCTGCTTTCCGCGCCGTCATCGCCGCCTTGCGGCCAGGCGCCCGGGCGCGCGACGTCTACGCCGCCTGGCAGGCGGTGGCCGACGATGCGGGGCTGGCGCATTACCGCCGCCACCATTGCGGCTATTGCGTCGGCATCGGCTTCCCGCCCTCCTGGACCGGCGGCAACCGGGTGACCGGCCTGCGCCACGACAGCGACCTCGAAATCCGCGAGGGCATGAGTTTTCACATTCTTTCCTGGCTGATGGGAACGGGCAAAGGCGACTTCTTCCTCTCCAACGCGGTGCTTCTTAGCCCCGATGGAGCGGAAGTGCTGACCCGCACTCCCAACGGCCCAACCATTCGATAGGAGGCAGACATGCTGTTGAAGAACGACCAGCTCGACCAGTGGGACCGGGAGAATTTCTTCCACCCCTCGACCCATCTCGCCCAGCACGCGCGCGGCGAAACACCGACCCGCATCGTCACCGGAGGCAAGGGCGTCCACATCGAGGACCGCGACGGCAACAGGCTGCTCGACGCCTTCGCCGGCCTCTACTGCGTCAATGTCGGCTACGGCCGCACCGAGATCGCCGACGCCATCGCCGAGCAGGCGAAGGAGCTCGCCTACTACCACGCCTATGTCGGGCACGGCACGGAAGCCTCCATCCGCCTTTCCAAGATGATCCTCGACCGGGCGCCGGACAACATGTCGAAGGTCTATTTCGGCCTTGGCGGCTCGGACGCCAACGAGACCAACGTCAAGCTGATCTGGTACTACAACAACATCCTCGGCCGGCCGGAGAAGAAGAAGATCATCTCGCGCTGGCGCGGCTATCACGGCTCGGGCCTGATGACCGGCTCGCTAACCGGCCTCGAACTGTTCCACAAGAAGTTCGACCTGCCGCTGGCCAACGTTCTGCATACGGAAGCGCCCTACTATTACCGCCGCCCGGACCTTGCCATGAGCGAAGAGGATTTCTCCGCCCATTGCGCGGCCGCGCTGGAAGCCATGATCGAGCGCGAGGGCGCCGACACCATCGCCGCCTTCATCGGCGAGCCGGTGCTCGGCACGGGCGGCATCGTGCCGCCGCCGGCCGGTTACTGGCAGGCAATCCAGAAAGTGCTCAAGAAGCACGACATCCTGCTCGTCGCCGACGAGGTGGTGACAGGTTTCGGCCGGCTCGGCTCGATGTTCGGATCGTTGCACTACGACATCGAGGCAGACCTGATCACCATCGCCAAGGGCCTGACCTCGGCCTATGCGCCGCTGTCGGGGTCCATCGTCGGCAAGAAGATGTGGGAGGTGCTGGAGCGCGGCACGGACGAAAACGGCCCGATCGGCCATGGCTGGACCTATTCGGCGCACCCGATCGGCGCGGCCGCCGGCATCGCCAATCTGGAGCTGGTGGACAAATTGGGCCTGGTCAAGAATTCCACGGAAACCGGCGGTTATCTGGTCAACGCCATGCGCGATGCCCTGGGCGATCATGCCCATGTCGGCGAAGTGCGCGGCGAAGGCATGTTGTGCGCCGTTGAATTCGTCGAGGACAAGGACACACGCCGCTTCTTTGATGCATCGAAGAAGATCGGCCCGCAAATGGCGGCTGCCCTGCTCGAACAGGGCGTCATCGGCCGCGCGATGCCGCAGGGCGATATTCTAGGCTTCGCGCCGCCGCTGTGCCTGACCCGGGAAGAAGCCGACGTGGTGGTCGACGCCGCGGTGACGGCTGCGAAAACGGTCTTCAAGGGCTGATCCGCTGACTTGGGCAGGCTGGGCCTTGCCCTGAAAAATGAATTCGGCCATGTCTCTGCGCATTGTTATGTCGGAGAGCTTCATGGCCGAATTCGTGTTCCCCCCAGCAGCCCAGCCTTCCGTTGCCGTCGCCGGCACGGAGGCACGCTTTCCCGTCCGGCGCATCTTCTGCGTCGGGCGAAACTACGCGGCGCATGCGCGCGAAATGGGCAAGGATCCGGATCGCGAGCCGCCGTTCTTCTTCACCAAGCCGGCCGACAGCATCGTCGACGACGGCGTGACGATCCCCTACCCGACGCTGACCAGGGACCTGCATCACGAGATCGAGCTGGTCGTCGCCATCGGCAAGGGTGGTCGCAACATTGCGCTTGGTTCAGCGCTCGACCACGTCTTCGGCTATGCGGTCGGCATCGACCTGACGCGCCGCGACCTGCAAAGCGAGGCCAAGGAGATGGGCCGCCCCTGGGACTGGGGCAAGGCATTCGACCAGTCGGCCCCCTGCGGCGCGATCGCCCCGGTCGACGCGACCGGACATCCCGAAAGCGGCCGCATCTGGCTCAAGGTCAATGGCGAAACGCGCCAGGAGGGCGATCTGGCGGAGCTGATCTGGCCGGTGGCCGACGTGATCTCCATCTGCAGCCGCGCAATGGCGCTTCAGCCGGGCGACCTGATCTACACCGGAACGCCGGCCGGCGTCGGCGCGGTGCAGCCCGGCGATCGCCTGGACGGCGGCATCGACGGCATCGGCACGATCTCCATCACCATCGGTGAAGCAATCGCATAACAAAGCGAAGTCGTCCGGCGATTGCTTTCAGGCGGCGTGGTCATCGAGGATCAGCAGGACGATGGTTTCGGCGGCGAGCGCCGGCGTCTCCTCGCCTTCGATCTCCACCTCGCTGTGATGGCGAACCAGAAGACGCCCCGGAGCCTTTTCCTCGACGCCGCTCAAGCTGGCACGCAGCCGCACGCGGGCGCCGGCCTTGACCGGCGCCAGGAAACGCAGCTTGTCGAGACCGTAATTGATGACCGTGCCCAGATGCACGGGCCAGGCGCCGCTGTCGTAGGAGAGGCTGGATAAAAGCGACAGCGTCAGAAAGCCGTGCGCGACAGGAACGCCGAACGGGCTTTCGCGCCGCGCCCGCACGCGGTCGACGTGAATCCACTGGTGGTCATTGGTGCAATCGGCAAAGCCGTCGATCATCGATTGGTCGACCTCGACCCATTGGGAAATCGTCGTCGCCGCACCGATTTTCTGTTCCAGAACATGTGCGTTCACGGGGTTCGCCTTTCTGTCGCATGAGTTGTCAGGTGGAATCACCCGACGCCGTATTTCGGCATCTCAGTCCGTTCAAACGCCGCTTCGCGGCTCGTTGGCCGTTCCCCATGGCGCGGCGAATATTGTGCATTGCAGCAGAATTGGCAAGAACGAAGGCGACAAGCGCAACCATCGGTTGCTATCAGGTGGAAAATGGCGCTGACATAAAGTTGAATGTTTTTATCAGATTTTTTATCGGCGAACTCTGGAATTATTCTAAACGATAGGCCATAGTGCATGACAGTTACGCGAGAGGATCGTTATGCGGCTTACCAGACAGACCAATTATGCCATCAGAATCCTGATGTACTGCTCGGCCAATGAAGGCCGCTTAAGCCGGATATCGGATATCGCGGAAGCCTATACGCTGTCCGACCTGTTTCTGTTCAAGATCCTGCAACCGCTTGTGGAGCATGGTTTTGTGGAAACGGTGCGCGGCCGGCACGGCGGCGTGCGGCTGGCCAAGCCCGCCGAGGCGATCTCGCTTTTCGACGTGGTGCGGGTCACCGAGGACAATTTCGCCATGGCGGAATGTTTCGAGAATGACGCCGCCGACTGCCCGCTGGTGGAAAGCTGCGGGCTGAACGCGGCGTTGCGCCAGGCGTTGAACGCCTTTTTCGAGGTTCTGGCCGGTTATACGATTCGCGATCTGGTGGACGCCAAGCCCGACATGCGCAACCTGCTCGGCATCGACGATCTGCCGGTCCGCGTGGCAGCCAACTGACACACCAACGCGCGCCTGGATCGGTTCACCGTTTCATGGAAACGCTGCCCCGCTCTATCTCTCTGTTTTTGCGCAATCCCGGACGGAAAACGGGTTCTCACTTTTCCTGGAGTTGCTTCAGATCTCCGCCGATTGCGGCAAGACGAATGGCATACCGCCTGCCGGTAGCGCGCTTACCCTGATCCGGCATTCGAACACATCCGAAACCAGATTGTCCGTCAGAACCTCGGCCACCGGCCCGGCAGCGACAAGGCTGCCATGGTGCATCATGGCGACATGGTCGGCAAAGCGCGCCGTCAGGTTCAGATCATGCAGGATGGCGATCACGCCGCCGCCGGCCGCGGCGAATTCGGCGGCGATGTTCATGATGATCAGCTGATGCTTGATGTCGAGGCTCGAAACCGGCTCGTCGAGGAGCAGATAGCGCGGCCTGCCGTCCAGCACCGGCCGCCACACCTGGCAGAGCACGCGGGCGAGCTGGACACGCTGCTGCTCACCGCCTGACAGCTCCTGATAGAACCGACCGGCAAAGCCGGCCAGGTCGACACGCGCCAAGGCCCGCTCCGGCAATTGGGCGGTTTCATCGTCCCTCGCGCCCGAACGGCCGCTCATCAGGCCGAGCTTGACGATCTCACGCACGGTGTAGGGAAACGACAGGGCTGTCGATTGAGGCAGAACGGCGCGGTGAACGGCCGCCTGCCAGGGTTTCATCGCCGTCAGCGCCACGCCGTTGATGCGGATGTCGCCGGTAAAGGCCAGATCGCCCGCCAGCGCCTTCAGCAAGGTCGTCTTGCCGGAGCCGTTCGGCCCGACAATTGCCGTAACCTGTCCCGGCTGCGCCGTCAGGTGAACATCCGAGAGGATGGCACGCCGGCCGATCCGGACGGCGAGATGGCGGGTTTCGATCGACATCACAGATCCAGCAAGCCGCGCTGGCGCAGCAATATCCAGAGGAAGAAGGGCGCACCGATGGCCGCCGTGACGATGCCGATGGGCAATTCGGCGGGCGCCACCACCATGCGGCTGATGGCGTCGGCGACCAGCAGCAGGCACGCGCCGAGCAGGGCGGACGCCGGCAGCAGGTAGCGGTGCTCGGGGCCGATGGTCAGGCGCAGGAGATGCGGCACGACAATGCCGATGAAGCCGATCCCGCCGGCAACGGCGACCGAAGCGCCGGTTGCCGCCGCCACCGCGACGATCGCCGCGTTCTTGACGCGTTGCACGGGAATGCCGAGATGGTTGGCGGCCGCCTCGCCCAAAACCATGCCGTCGAGCCCGCGCGCCAGGAAGGGCGTGGCCAGAAGCGCCGCGGCGATGATCGGCCCTGCCGCCCAGATCTTGCTCCAGGTCGAGCCGGCAAGCGAACCCAGCCCCCAGAAGGTCAGGTCGCGCAATTGCTGGTCATCGGCCAGATAGACGAGGACGCCGGAAAACGCGCCGGCCATGGCGGCAAGCGCGATGCCGGCGAGCAGCATGGTGGCGATCGAGGTCTGGCCGCGCCGCGTGGCCACGCGGTAGAGGAGCATCGTCGTCGCCAGGCCGCCGCAGAAAGCGGCCAGCGGCAAGGCGTAAATGCCCAGCAGGCCGACCACGGGGCCAAGCACCGTGCCGCCCAGAACGATCACCGTGATGGCGCCGAGACCGGCGCCCGAGGCGACGCCGACAATGCCGGGGTCGGCAAGCGGATTGCGGAACAGGCCCTGCATCACCGCGCCGGAGACGGCCAGCGCCGCCCCCACCAGGCTGCCCAGCACGATGCGCGGCAGGCGGATGTCCTGGATAATCACGCGATCGCGCTGCGACAGCACATCGGCGCCGGCGCCGCCGGGCCGCAGCCAGTCATGGACGACGTCCCAGAGCGAGGCATCCGACGCACCCGATCCGAGGCTGATCGCGCACAAGACGCAATAGAGTCCCACCAGGAGCAGGATGGCGATGCGGGCGCGTGTCGTGCGGTCGCCCTCCGCATTGATCAAACGTCCGGCTGGTGCCGGATCGGTCTGCTCGCCTAACGCCATTTCAATCAGTCGCCGTTTTGGTTTCTGCCAGCATTGCCGACAGGTCCCGCACCGCACTGGCAGTGCGCGGGCCGAAGCCGAGCAGATAGGCCCCGTCCATGCGCAGAAGCGTCCGGCTTTTGCCGGCGGGCGTGCCGGCGGGCGTGCCGGCGATGGCCGGATGCGCAAACAGTTCATCCTCGGCAATGCCGGTGCCGCCGCCGCGCTCCATCATCAAGATGACGTCCGGCTGCGCCATCATCACCGCTTCTTCCGAAACCTGGCGGTATCCGGGAAAGGCGCTCATGGCATTGGTGCCGCCGGCCATGCGGACGACGCCGTCGGCCGCGGTGCCGCTGCCGGCGGCCAGGATGCGCCCGCCCTGCATGCTGAGGATGAACAGCACGCGCTTGCCACCCGACATCGCCTTGGCGGCGTCTTCCGCCGCCTGCAGATCCGCATCGACCTTGCCGGCGAGCTTCTCCGCTTTCGCCGCCACGCCCAGCGCCGCGCCCGTGATGCGGATCTTGCGCAAGATGGCTTCGCGGTCGTAGCCTTCAGGCACCAGGATCAGCGGCACGGTGGCCTTTTCCAGAACACTCATCGTCGCCGGCGGCCCGCTGCCTTCGGCCGCCAGCACGGCGCTGGGACCGACCGACAGGACACCCTCGGGCGACAGGGCCCGCATATATCCCACATCGGGCAAGGCGCCGGCGGCTTCGGGATAGGTGCTCGTGGTGTCGCGGGCGATCAGCCGGTCCTCCTCGCCCAATGCATAGACGATCTCGGTGATCGCCCCGCCAATGCTCACCAGACGCGACGCATCGGGAAACCGCTCGAGAGACTGGGCAACAGCGGACCGCGGCGCCACCCCGGCAAAGAAACCGATGGCGCAGACGGCAAACAGGACGCGCGCAAGGCGGATGGGCCGGCGATCACGGTGAATCGGCACGATGCTGCTCCTCATGCCATTTGAGGCTGGGACAAGGACGGCAGCCGTTCGACCATCAAACGCCAGTCGGGCCGTTCGTCATGTCCTTCGTGCCGCTCGCCGAAGAACTGGGCGATCAGTTCCCCATCGGCCCCGTAGGCCTCGATCGAGGTGACGTGCCCCTCCTTGGTCGGCTTGCGCACGGCCCACAATTCGCTGACATGGTCGGTGCGCAGATGCAGGTTGAAGGTCGGATCGAGAACGTTGATCCACGGCCCCATCGGCTTGACCGTGTGGATCGTGCCGGTGTGTATCTGGATGCATCCATTGCTGCCGACGAAGCACATGATCGGCACTTCGTCACGGACCGCCTGATAGAGCATCGCCGTCAGCGCGTCATTCTCCAGCCGCCAGGCATAGTCCTGCCCGATCAGATGAACGGCCTGGTGACGGGTCAATTTCAGCTTGCGCAGGATGTTGAAAAGCTGGTGCACGTCGGTCATCGCGCTCCAGCGTTCGCGCAGAATCTCGGCGGGTGGCAACGCGTCGACCGTCTCCTCTGCCACAGGCTTGACCCGGCCGACCGTGATCGGCGCATTCTGATCGGGCGAAACGAGCTCTTCGACCAGTGCCTGATAGGCGGCAAGGTCCGATTGCGGGCGCAGATGCACCTTGTGGACGGCGTCGCCCAGATGATCGAAGAACTGCAGGCTGCGGCGCACCGCGTCAGTCTCCTCGTCGCGCTTCTCGACGGCAAAGCCGAAGGCCCAGCGCGAGGGGAAAATGCGCAAGTCGATGTCGGCGCCGAGGACGAGGGCGTGCTCGGGGCCGGTCATCGATTTTTCGTAGACGCCGATCTTTTCGTGCACGGCGCTGGCATTGCGTGTCAGGGCCATGACCACACCGACCGCTTCCAGGGACGGCAGAAGATCGGCGACGCGCGGCTCGATGCGCGTGACGCCGTGGCCGACATGGGCGGCCAGCAGTTCGGCCTCGGAAATGCCGATCTGCGCGGCCAGGTCGCGCTCGCGCATCTTCGGGTTCTCGCTCCTGGCGCGCCTGATCCCCTCAGGCGCGCGTATTGCTTGAATGTTCATTCCTCATCCCTGTCCTACTTGTTCAAGATCAGCTTTCCCTGGCGCGTGATCTTGAGACGGTAATAGGCACCATGATGCTCTATCCCGATCTCGCGACGTCCGCCGAACAGGTCGATGCTGGAAATGGTGCGGTCGGGCGCGCCCCCTGCGTGGGCACCCGTCCACTGCTGCATGTCGGCCTGCCCCGTAGGGTCGATGG
The DNA here is from genome assembly GCF_001050155.1 of Nitratireductor soli. GTDB lineage: Bacteria > Pseudomonadota > Alphaproteobacteria > Rhizobiales > Rhizobiaceae > Nitratireductor > Nitratireductor soli. Next base: position 190,054 of record NZ_LFVY01000012.1, on the reverse strand, counting down.
ACAAATATGTCTTCATGGAGAACCCCTCCTCTTTGTTCGGCTCGCATCGGCTGGCGCGACAGTGCATTTTCGTATTCCGCTTTCTTGACTTTCATTATCATATTTTATAGCCACCGCAATACCGGAGTGGAATTCTCAAGAAAAAATTCTTAGCCGGTTCACAATCGGCAAGCCAGCGCCAGTCGATCTGTTCTCTTCTGTTTTGTGGGGAAAGTTGTAATGTTTAGGCATATAGCGCGCAGGAACACTTTGCTGCTTTGCGGCACTGCGCTGGTACCATTGCTGCTGTCTGATTTTTCCAACGCGCAGGAAGCAGACGCGCTTCCAAAACGCGTTGAATCTCAAAATGATAATACGACTCTTGATCGAATCACCGTCGTCAGCCGCACCGGCAAGACGCCAATCGAAACGATGGCCTCGGTCAGCCAGGTAAGCGGCGAGCAGCTCGCCCGCCGCATGGCCGCGACGCCGAGCGACATCCTGTTCGGCGTGCCGGGCGTCAGCATCTACGCCAATGGCCGGCCTTCGGTGACCAACGTCAACATTCGCGGCTTGCAGGACGCCGGGCGCGTTTCGGTGATCGTCGACGGGGCGCGGCAGAATTTTCACAAATCGGGACATGAAGTGTCGCGCATGTTCTGGCTCGATCCGGAACTCGTCAAGCAGGTGGACGTCATTCGCGGCCCGAGCGCCAACACGTTCGGCTCAGGCGCAATCGGCGGCGTCGTCTATTTCGAGACGAAGGGCGCCGAGGATTTCCTGCGCGATGACGAAACCTATGCGCTGTCCACCACGGGGCGCTACGAATCGAACGGTCCCGGCTGGACGACGAGCGCCACGGGCGCGCTGCGCTTCAACGAAAACGCCTCCATCCTGGGCAACATCGTCTGGCGGGATTTCGGCGACTACAAGGATGGCGGCGGCACGCGCGTCGATTATTCCAGTTTCGATGTTCTGAGCGGGCATCTGAAGGGCACCATCAAGCCGACCGAATTCAGCGAGTTGACGCTTGGCTGGACCGGGTCCAAGAATGAATGGTCGAGCACCGCCACCCTCGACAACACGTTGAAGAGCAACGCCTTCACCGGCGCCTTCAAGATCACCGACGCCGAGGAGAAGTGGCTCAACCTCAACATCAAGGGCGCCGTCAACTCGATGGACCTGCGGGAGGTTCAGGCCGGCGCCGCGACGGAATACGATCTGCGCACATCGAGCCTGGACGTCTGGAACACATCTTATTTCGACACAGGCGCGATCGGGCATGAGCTGACCGTCGGCGGCGACTGGATCTATGACGACTTCACCTCAAAGACCGCGTCCGGCGGATCCAATTTCTTCAACCCGAACGGCAAGAGAACCATCTGGGGCGGCTATGTCCAGGACAAGCTCCGCTATGAGTGGCTCGAGGTGGTTGCCGGACTGCGCTACGACGCCTACGACCTCGAAGGAACGAAGAAAAGCACCGGAAACCGCCTGTCGCCGCGCATCTCCGTCGGCGTCTCTCCCTTCAGCGAAGGGTTTCTCCAGGGATTGCAGGTCTACGGCTCCTATTCGGAAGGATATCGCGCGCCGACCACCGCCGAAGCCTTCATCAGCGGAATCCATCCAGGCGGCGCACCGTTCCCGTTCCTGCCCAATCCCGACCTGAAGCCGGAAACCGGCAAGACCTGGGAAGCCGGCGTGAACTACAGGGCGGAGGGCCTGATGAGGGCGGATGACAGGTTGCGCATCAAGGCGGCGTATTTCCACAACGATGTGGATGACTACATCACGTTCGCCAGCGTCAATGTGGCGCCTGGAACGCCATGTTCCTTCTCTCCGATGGGCTTCTGCATGCAGAACCAGAACATCCAATCGGCTGAAATCCACGGCTTCGAGTTGGAGAGCCATTACGATGCCGGCCGGTATTTCGGCGGCATCAGCGTTTCTATCATCGACGGAGAGGAGATCGGTCTTGACGGCAAGCGCAGCGATCTGAAGCGCATTCCCGCCGCCAGCGTGACCCTCGACGGCGGAATGCGTTTCCTGGAGAAACGCCTGACGCTCGGCGGGGAGGTTCAGTTCAACAAGGCGCCCAAGGGGTCGACATTCGCCGAGGACTACACGCTGGTGAACCTCTACGCCAACTATCAGGCGACCGAGAATCTGCGCTTCGATTTCCGCGTCGATAACCTCCTCGACGAGAAATACATGCTGCCGATGGCCGACATCTCCGGCGGCAAATACAACCAGCCCGGCCTCACCGTGAAGGTCGGCGCAACCATGCGCCTGGGAGGCTGAGCGCCATGTCATCCATCAACCCGATCCGCACCTCCCTGCCCGCCGCCGGCCTTGCGCTGGCGGCGGGAATGGCCGTGATGATGCCGTTAGGCGCGCCGGCGCAGGAAACGGCGCCGGCGAAAACAATCAATCTCGAACTCAACGCCCTCGAAGCCAGCGACAAGGGCTGCCGCATCGCCTTCGTGGTGCAGAACGGGCTGGAACACGACATCGACAAGGCGGCCTATGAAATCGCCCTGTTCGACAAGCAAGGGCTGGTCGACCGCCTGATGGTGCTCGATTTCCAGGATCTGCCGGCGGAAAAGACCAAGGTACGCCGCTTCGATCTGGCCGATGCCGACTGCGCACAGATCGGCCGCGTGCTGATCAACGACGCCACCGCCTGCGAAGGCGACCGCATCGAAACCGGCGATTGCATCGCCAGGCTGACGCCCACGACGCGCAGCGACATTGCCTTTGGAAAATAACCGGGCGTCTTCGGCAAGCAACCGGAGCAGCTTCGGCAAACAGCCGACCCAACGGAAACGACAGGAATACACATCATGATCGACGGCCTCGCCACCACAATCGGCTCCTTCCTCAAGCTCGGCGGCCCCGTCGTGGCGATCCTGCTGGTGCTGTCGGTTTTCGCCGTGGCGCTGATTCTCCTGAAGCTGGCGCAGTTCCAGCGCGAGCGCATCGGCCGGCGCGGGCGGGCCAAGCGCGCCCTGCATGCCTGGTTCCACCGCAACCATGGCGAAGCGCGCGCCGCCCTCGGCAATGCCCGCTCGCCGCTGGAGGAAGCGCTGGCGGCGGCCATCCGGCTGGCGGGCTCAGGCACGACCAAGGACGCGGTCGAGGACGAGGTGAGCCGCATCGTGCTCAGCCGGCTGCATGAATTGCAGCGTGGCTTTCGCGCCCTCGACGCCATTGCCCAGGTGGCACCGCTGCTCGGCCTGTTCGGCACGGTGCTCGGCATGATCGACGCCTTTCAGCAATTGCAGCAGGCCGGCAACAATGTCGATCCATCCCTTTTGGCCGGCGGCATCTGGGTCGCTCTTTTGACCACGGCTTGCGGCCTGGCCGTGGCGATGCCCATCTCGCTGGTCCTCACCTGGTTCGAAACCCGGCTGGAAAACGAGCGGGTGGCGATCGAGACGATGACAAGCTCAGTCCTGTCGCACAGTATGTCCGGCGAGGCCGAGCAGCCGGCGGCCACATCCCCGGCGCCGGCCATGTTGCATGGGGCCCGCCATGCGCATTGACGCCCAGGCGATCCATCGGCGCCGGCCGCTGTCGCTCACCTCGCTGATCGACGTGATCTTTCTCTTGCTGCTGTTCTTCATGCTGTCGTCGACCTTCACGCGCTTCGCGAAAGTGGAGATTTCCGGCGGCCCGGCGGCGACATCGGCCGGCGGCAAGACACCAGATGTGTTGGTTCGCGTCGATGATGCCGAAGGCTGGCGCATCAACGGCCTGTCCTTGCCCGAGGAGGAGGCCATCGCCGAACTGGCGCGTCTCGACGAGAGCGGCGCCGACACGGCGGTGCTTCTGGTGCGCGGCGCGCTGACGTCGCAGGCCCTGGTGAGCGCCGTCGAGCGCATCCGCAAGGACACCACGCTAACCCTGTCGATTGCGAGATAACCCATGCTGCGTCTTGCCCGCCCCCGTCAAACCCGGCCGCGTGAAAGCACGGTCACGCTGATCAACATCGTCTTCCTGATGCTGATCTTCTTCCTGGTGGCGGGAACGCTGACGCCGCCGCTCGACAATGCGGTGGCGCTGATCTCGACCAGCGATGCGGAGCGTTCGGAGCCACCCGGCGCGTTGTTCGTCACCAAGGATGGCGAGATGCGCGCGGAAGGAACGGTGGTCGATGCCGCCGGCTTCGTTGCGCGGCACCATGCCGAGGCCGACATGCAGAGCGGGCAAACGCTGGAAATCCGGGTGGCGGCCGACCGCGACCTGCCTGCCGCCCGGCTGGTCGACATCGTCGGCGCGCTCAGGGCGGCCGGCGCCGGCAAGATCAGCATTGTCACGGAACGGGCGGAACCATGAACGCCAGGACACTGAAATGGACGGCGGCGATCGCCATTTCTCTCAGCCTTCACGCCGGAGCCGCCGGCTTCATCGGGCTGCGCGCGCCGCAGGTGGAGATCGCCGGCGGCGGCACCACCGAAATCGCCATCGCCGGCAACGCATTCGCCGACCAGTTGTCGTCCGGCGAAACGATCGACGAGGTCGCGCCGGTCATCGATGAGACACCCGCCGCGGTGGAGCCTGAAACCGCGACGGAGATCGCTCCCGAACCGACGGCGACGCCGGTCGAAAGCGAAGCGGTGGAGGTCGCGGTAGCCGAGACACCCGTCGAAACGGTCGAGCCGGTAGAGCAAGCGGAGATTGCCGTGGTGGCCGCCGATGCGCCCCTTCCGACCCCCCGGCCCGATTACGTGCCGCCCAGGAAAACGGTGCAGGAGAGCAAGCCGCAGCCACGCGAGACGCGCAAGGCGGAGACCCGGCAGAAGAAGCCGCGAACCTCGGGGTCGCGCGGGCAGGACAGGCAGGACGCCCAACGCGGCAGCGCGTCCGGCAGGCAGAATGCCGGCGAGGCGGCGAAGGGGCGGCAGACGGCGCGCGCTTCGCAAAGCGGCAACGCGCGGACGTCGAACTATCCCGGCAAGATCGTCTCGAAGCTGCGCCGTTCCCTGCGCTATCCGAGCGCGGCCAAGCGCGAGCGGCTGCGCGGCGAAGCGCATGTGCGCTTTACGGTGGCGCAAAACGGCGCGGTGAGCGGCGTGCGCGTCGTGCGCAGCTCCGGCTCGCCGGTGCTCGACAAGGCGGCGATCGAAACCGTGCACCGTGCCGCCCCCTTCCCATCGATACCGGCCGATGCCGGCCGCTCGTCCTGGGGCTTTACGGTGCCGCTCGCTTTCAAGCGTTGACGGTCAGACGGCGGCAAGCAGGCTGGCATTGCCGCCGGCCGCAGTGGTGTCGACGCAGATGGCCCGTTCATGGGCGTAGGCTGCCGGATACAGCGTTTCCGTGACGAGCGGCACGATGGCGCCGGCGCGCTCGGCGAGCGCCATACGCAAGGCTTTCAGCCATGCGTCGGCGCCGTTTGCGGCAACGAGATCAAGCGGCAGGCCGGCCAGGCTTGCCGGCTCCACAACGCCATCGGCCGCCGCCACGGGCAAGCCCTGGCCCAGAAGCGGTTTCAGCACGCGCGAGGCATCGGGATGGACCGCCAGCACCGCATTGCCGGCGGCCAGCGCCTGAACCGCCTGGGCCAACAGCGCGTCCGCGTCGGCGCCAAGACACAGAACCCGGCCGCGCGGCGTCAGCATCAGCGTGTTGGCCTCGCCCGTCGGTCCCGGCAGGTCGATCGGCCCCTGGTCGAGACCGGCGGCTGCGGCCATGGCGTCCGTCGCCTTGCCGCGCAAAAGCCGGCGCAACGTGGCCAGACGGTCGGCACGCCCGATCCATGCCCTGTCGGTCTTCGGCATCAGGCCGGCAACAGCGGCGCCCGCCAGCGGCGCGCCTTCCACGGCGGAGCCGCCATCGGACACAGTGCGGCGGAAGCGGCGCAGATAGTGCGGACCGCCGGCCTTGGGGCCGGTGCCCGATAACCCTTCGCCGCCGAAGGGCTGCGCGCCGACGACAGCGCCGATCTGGTTGCGATTGACATAGATGTTGCCGGCATGGACATGGTCGATGACATGCTGTGCGCGCGCATCGATGCGTGTGTGAAGGCCGAAGGTCAGCCCGTAACCCTTTGCGTTAACAGCGGAAATAACGTCGTCTATGGCATCGGCATCGAAGCTCGCCACATGCAGGACGGGGCCGAACACCTCGCGCTCCAATTCGCCGATGCCCGACACTTTGAAAGCCGTGGGCGCCACATGGCGGCCACCTTCCGGCGCGTCGAGCGCGGCGATGAGCCGCCCCCTGTCGGTCATCTGCCGATTGTAGTCGGCAATGCCCTGCAGCGCTTCATCATCGATGACAGGCCCGACATCGGTGGAAATCTGCCATGGGTCACCGATCGTCAGCGCGCGCATGGCGCCTTCCAGCATCTCCAGCATGCGCTTCTCCACATCCTTCTGGATGTAGAGCATGCGCAATGCCGAGCAACGCTGGCCGGCGCTCTGGAAGGCCGAGGCGACGATGTCGCGCACCGCCTGCTCGGGCAGCGCGGTCGAATCGACGATCATCGCGTTGAGCCCGCCCGTCTCGGCGATCAGCATGGCATCGGGCGCGGCGTGCGTGGCCAGTTGCCGCTCGATCAGCCGCGCCACCTCGGTCGAGCCCGTGAAACAGACGCCGGCGATGCGTGGATCAGCCGTCAGCGGACCGCCGACCGTCGGGCCGTCGCCGGTCAGAAGCTGGATCACATCGATGGGAATGCCTGCCTCGTGCATCAGCGCCACGGCGCGCGCGGCGATCAGCGAGGTCTGCTCGGCCGGCTTGGCGATCACCGCATTGCCGGTGACCAGCGCCGCAGCGATCTGCCCGGTGAAGATGGCGAGCGGAAAGTTCCAGGGCGAAATGCAGACGATGATGCCGCGCGCCTCGGTGTCCCTTTCCGCCTGCCTTGCCTCGCTTGCATAATACCGCAGGAAATCGACCGCTTCGCGCACTTCGGCAATGCCGTCGGCCAGTGTCTTGCCGGCCTCGCGCGTGGCCAGCGCGAAGAACTCGGCGGCGTGCGCCTCGTAGAGGTCGGCAATGCGGCGCAGGATCGCGGCGCGCTCGGTGACCGGCCGCGCCGCCCATGCGGGCTGCGCCTCGAGCGCCAGGCCGACCGCCTCGCCGGCCTGCTGCCGTGTCGCGTCGCGCACCGTGCCGACCTGTTCCGAAACCTGAGCCGGATTGACGACAGGGCGCATGTCGCCCTTGCCCTTGGCGCGGGTGATGGACTCAGCCCGCCAGACATGCGGTGCCGCGAAGGGCGCGCGCGCCGCATCGAGCGCCGCCAGGGTCAGTGGATCCGTGATGTCCCATCCCCTGGAATTGGTCCGTCCGGCACCAAAAATCTCGAGCGGGCGCTGGATCGCCGGATTGGCGGCGGGCTGCCCCTCGACGCCGGCGAAAGGATCGGTGGCGATCGTCTCGGCGCTGACCGCCGTGTCGACGATCTGGTGGACGAAGGAAGAGTTGGCGCCGTTTTCCAGGAGCCGGCGCACAAGATAGGCGAGCAGGTCCTGATGCGCGCCGACCGGGGCGTAGATGCGGCAGCGCGTGCCCTCGCGCTTGCGCACCGTCTCATGCAGCGCCTCGCCCATGCCGTGCAGGCGCTGGAACTCGAACGCCGCGCGGTCGGGCGCCATGGCGAGGATCGCCGCCGCCGTATGCGCGTTGTGGGTGGCGAATTGCGGATAGACGCGGTCGGTCATGCCGATCAACTTGCGCGCGCAGGCGATGTAGCTGACATCGGTGTTGACCTTGCGGGTGAAGACCGGAAAGCCCTCCAGCCCCATCACCTGGGCGCGTTTGATCTCCGTATCCCAATAGGCGCCCTTGACCAGGCGCACCATGATGCGCCGGTCGAGCCGCTCCGCGAGATCATACAGCCAATCGAGAACGAAGGGCGCGCGCGGGCCGTAAGCCTGAACGACGACGCCGAAGCCATCCCAGCCGGCAAAAGCCTCGTCGGCAAGCACCGTCTCGATCACGTCGAGCGACAGGTCGAGCCGATCCGCCTCCTCGGCGTCGATGTTGAGGCCCATGCGGGCGTCGCGGGCATCCAGCGCCAGGCTTGTCAGGCGCTCGACCATGATCGGCAGCATGCGCTCCTTCTGCGCCTCTTCATAGCGCGGGTGCAGCGCCGACAGCTTGACCGAGATGCCCGGATTGGCGCGGATGTCATCGCGATTGGAATGCCGCTTCAGCGCGGCGATGGCGTCCGCATAGGCCTTGTGATAGCGCAGCGCGTCGGCCTCGGTGCGGGCCGCCTCGCCCAGCATGTCGTAGGAATAGGAATAGCCCTTGGCGACCATCGGCTGGCCGCGCTTCATCGCCTCGTCGATGGTGCGGCCGAGAACGAACTGCTCGCCCATCTCGCGCATCGCCTTCGACACGGCCTTGCGGATGACCGGCTCGCCGAGACGCCGCACGAGGCCACGCAGCGTCGCCTCGACGCCCTCGCCTTCCTCGTCGAGCACGCGGCCCGTCAGCATCAGCGCCCAGGTGGAGGCGTTGACGAAGATCGAGGCGGATTCGCCCGAATGGGCCGACCAGTCATGCGGGGCGATCTTGTCGCGGATCAGATCGTCCATCGTTTCGGCATCGGGCACGCGCAGCAGCGCCTCGGCCAGGCACATCAGCGCAACGCCTTCTCGCGTGGACAGCCCGTATTCGGACAGAAACGCCTCCATCAGATGCATGTCGCCCGACCCACGCACGGCGCGCACAAGATCGGCGGCGTTGTCCGATATGGCCTGCCGGTCGGTGGACGAAAGGCCGGCAAGCCGCACCAGATTGTCCACGGCTTGCGCCTCGTCGGCCAGATAATGGGCGCGGATGGCGCTTCTCAGCGCTGCGTTTGCAGTCTCAGGCATGTGGACCTCGAACGATTTGGGTCGGCAGCGCGGAACGCGCGGCACCGGTCTTCACCGGAAGATAGCACAGCCGCATCGTCATTTCGTGCTGATTGATTGCAACTGGCAGCGTAATTGATCTATCCTACAGGTCGCTTTCTCCTCTTTGAGACTGTCTTCGCCCATGTCCACAGAACGTGTAGACCGCATCGACCGCAACATCCTCGACGCCCTGACCCAGGACGGACGCTTGTCGATCGCCGAGCTGGCGCGCCGTGTCGGACTGTCCAAGACGCCGGTGCAGGCGCGGCTGCGCCGCCTGGAGAAGGACGGCTACATTCGCGGCTATTCGGCCATCATCGACCGGGCGCGCATCGGCGAGGGCCACATCGCCTTCGTCCAGGTGGAATTGTCCGACACGCGCTCCTCGGCGCTGGCCGCCTTCAACAAGGCGGTGATCGCCGTGCCGGAGATCGAGCAATGCCACATGACGGCGGCCGGCTTCGACTATCTGTTGAAGGTGCGCACGCGCGACATCGCCAGCTACCGCAAGGTCCTGGGCGAGAAGATATCCGCCCTGCCGCATGTGGCGCGCACATCCACATTCGTCACCATGGAGACGGTCAAGGATCGCTAGAATCCACGGGGTCGAGGGTTTTCAAGAAGGCGACCAGAGCCTTGCGCCCGCGTTCGGTGAAAACGACGCCGCGCAATTCGCTTGTGCCGGCGGGCGCTTGCGGCGCGCGGCTGTAGTGATCGATCACATCGTCGAGCGTGGGTATCTGACCGGCATGCATGTAGGGCGGACGGCCCGCCGCGCCGCGCAGCGACGGCGTCTTGTAGGCGCGCTCCATCGACGCCTCGTCGGGCCGCATGAAACGCAGCGCCGTGCAGGCAGCCGCCGGCGCATCGCTGAAGGCGCCGAGGCAGTTGAACGGATCGGCGAGAAGTTCCGCGACAGCACGCGCCCGGCCCCGGTCAACGGGTGCATCCTCGAGCTGCGGCACGCCGGTGTTGTGGAAATGATCGTCGGTGAAGCGCGGCCCGTTGTGGCATTCAAGGCAATTCGCCTTGCCGATGAACAATTTCAACCCCTCCCGTTCGAGCGCCGTGAAGGCTGCCTCTCCCTTCGGTTCCTCGCCCCTGCCGATCGCCTCGGCGAAACGATCGAAGCGTGTCCGCGGCGGGCGGATCGAGCGCTCGAAGGCGGCCAACGCCTTGCCGAGGTTGGCAAACACGCCATCGACCGCCTTGCGGTCCGCAGCCGCCATCGCCCGCCAGGCGGCGCGCTCGGCCGGCGTTCCTTTCGGTCCGGCATCCGCCGGCAGATGCGACAGCGGCGGCAAGGGGCCGAATACGCGCCGATAGCGCTCCCCATAGGTGGCGGCCATGTGATGGGCGAAGGCCGTGCGGTTCCCCGCATGTTCGCGCGGGTCCTCGAGCGGTGTCAGCGCCTGGGCCCAGAGACTGTCGCGCCGCCCGTCCCAGAACAGGAACAGGCTCCAGGCCACGCCCGCCAGCGGCATGGTGCGGCGATCGGTCTGCGCGACCCCGACGCCACGCGGCAGATCATCCTGGAACTGGCGGTCGATCTTGTGACAGGTGGCGCAGGAGACCTGGCCATCGCCGCTCAATCGCCGGTCGAAGAACAGGCTGGCGCCAAACGCCGCGGCCGGCGGGTCATCGGCATGGCGGTTGCTCGGATCTGCTGGCAAAGGCGCCAGTTCGGCCAGCGACAGGGACCGTATGATCTTCTTTTCGTCGGTGCTGAAATCGTCCGGCGCGCAGGCGGGCAACAGCAGGCCGGCCAGAAGCGCAAGCATGCCCGCCCTGCCGCGCGCCCGCACGGCTACAGCTCGATATTGAAAACTGCCGCGTCGTCGCCGGGCGGCGCGCTGATGGCGATGCGGATCTCCCAATGACCGCCCATGTTGAAGCGCATGCCCTCGATGCGGTAGCGCCCCTCGCCCGGATTCGTTGAAACCTGCGGCGCGGTCGGCAGCCCATGGCCATGCGCCGGCATGCCGCCGTCGACGCGGATCGTCGCATCGGTCACGGGCGCGCCGTCGGGCGTCGTCAGCGTCAGCACCCATGAATGGGTCTGGCCGACCGGGATCGGCTCGACATCGGTTTCGAACATCAGCTGGTACAGTCCGTCGGCGCTGACCGTGTTGTAGGCGACATCGACTTGCGGCGGCGGCGGCGCAAGCAGGTTCCAGCCGGCATAGACGGCGATCGCCGCGACGACAACGCCCAGGAGGCTTTTGACGAGGCGGCTGTTCCCGGTTTCCGATTGCGCTGGCATTGCGACCTCCGATTCACGCAGGCGGTATCTAACCTGGCGCAATGCAGACAGGCCACATAAATCCAGCACGAGCGATGGGTTCGGCGCCTAATTCTACAGTTGCGATCCAGATGGCGCGAAGGGACGCCGCGGTAAATCGCAACTGTAACGCTAAAGCCCAAGCCCGCCGATGCAGACATATTTCGTGTCGAGATAGTCCTCGATGCCCTGGTGCCCGCCTTCCTTGCCGATGCCCGATTCCTTCAGGCCGCCGAAGGGTGCCTCGACCGTGGTGATGATGCCTTCGTTGACGCCGACCAGGCCATATTTCAGCCCTTCCATGACGCGGAAAGCGCGGCCGAGATCGCCGGTGTAGAAATAGCAGGCGAGGCCGAACACCGTGTCGTTGGCAAGGCTGATCGCCTCCTCCTCGGTTTCGAAGCGAAAGACCGGCGCGACGGGGCCGAAAATCTCCTCCTGCATGAAGCGCATGGCGGGCGTGGCGCCGGAGATGACCGTCGGCTGGAAGAAGGAGCCACCGAGCGCGTGGCGCGCGCCGCCCGCCACCACCTTGCCGCCCTTCTCCCTGGCATCGCCGATCAGTTCCTCGACCTTCTCGACCGCCTTGTCATCGATCAAGGGCCCCTGCTGGGTGCCCTCGTCCATGCCGGGGCCGACGCGGAGCTTGTCGGCCTCGGCGGCCAGCCTTTCGACGAAACGGTCATAAATGCCTGCCTGGACGAAGAAGCGGTTGGTGCAAACGCAGGTCTGGCCGGAATTGCGGTACTTGGCGGCCATGGCGCCTTCCACCGCGCGGTCGAGATCGGCATCGTCGAAGACCAGGAACGGCGCATTGCCGCCGAGCTCCATCGAAACCTTCTTGACCGTGCCGGCGGTCTTCTGGATCAGCATCTTGCCGATCTCGGTCGAGCCGGTGAAGGTCAGCTTGCGCACCAGCGGGTTTTCGCACAGCTCATCGCCGATTTCGCCGGCCGAACCGGTGACGATGTTCACCACGCCCCTGGGAAAGCCGACTTCTTCGCACAGGACACCCCAGGCAAGACCGGAGAAGGGTGTTTGCGAAGCGGGTTTGGCGACCGCCGTGCAGCCGGTGGCCAGCGCCGGCCCGAGCTTGCGGGCGAGCATGGAGGAGGGAAAATTCCAGGGCGTCACGGCGCCGATGACGCCGACCGGCTCCTTGGTCACCAGGATGCGGCGGTCGGCCCAGGGCGACGGCACGACATCGCCATAGACCCGCCTGCCCTCCTCGGCGTACCACAGCACATAGGCGGCCGACATGCCCACCTCGCCCTTGGCCTCGGCGAAGGATTTGCCCTGTTCCAGCGTCAGCAGTTCGGCCAGCGCGTCCTGATTGTCCATGATCGCGTCATGCAGCTTGCGCAGCAGTTTGGCGCGGTGGTCGGCCGACGTCTTCTTCCACGACCGAAAGGCCCGTTCCGCAGCCTCGATGGCGCGCCGGGTCTCCGCCCGGCCGCAGCGCGGCACGGTGCCGATCGTCAAGCCCGTCGCCGGATTGACGACGTCGATGGACTTGCCTGAATCGGCGCCGACCCAGGCGCCGTCGATGAAATTCGCCTGGCGCATGAAGTGGCTGGTTTTCTGAAGCATCGGTTTCTCCTCGTATCGGTGCGGAATTTCTGCACGCCCCTGCACTGTCGGATCGGCAGATTAGGGAGTGGGTTGCTTTACGGATAGGCCCAATGGACGGCCGACAGCCAGAAGGCCGTGGTGGCGACGGCAAACAGCGTGCCGATCGTCATCGAATTGCTGGCAAGCGCCTGTCCGGTGCCGAAGCGGTTGGCGATCAGATAGGGATTGACCCCGGACGGCATGGACGCCGCCGCCACGGCCACCTGGGCGCTGAGCAGCGGCAGGCCAAGGATTTTCGCCATCGCCAGGGCAACGGCCGGCATGAGGAAAAGTTTCAGCCCGGCAATGACGATGGCCGGGCGAATATCGCCGGAGATGCCGAATTTGCGCAGCCCGAGCCCCATGGCGAACAATGCCGTCGGACCCGCCACATTGGCCAGCGCATCGACGAACCGGGTGCCGAGCGCCGGCATTTCGAGGCCGGAAATGCGCCAGGCGAGACCCGCGATGATGCCGATGATCAGCGGGTTGGAAAACAGGTTCGTCAGGAATTCGCGCGCCAGGCCGGCAAGCCCCCCGCCGCCGCTGCGCCCGAGCAGGGCGAACAGCAGGATCGACACGCCCATCATGATCGGCAAATGGATCGAGACGATCAGCGACAGCACCTCGAAGCCGCTTTGACCGTAGACGCCGAGCATGAACGGAATGCCGAGCAGCACCAGGTTGGAGAAACTGGTGGACAAGCCGGCAACAACGCCGGCGCGCGCGTCGCGGCCGAAAAGGCGCGTGATCGTCAACTGTCCGGCGATCCAGGCGATGGCGACGGCGGTGAAATAGGCGATCCACAATTGCCAGGGAATGCTGCCGTCGAAGCCGGCGCTGGCCATGGTGCGGAAAAGCAGGAGCGGCACGGCGATGGAGACGGCGAAGTCGGTCAGCGCGTCGCCGATCTGCGGTTTCAGCAACCCGCTCCAGCCGGCGGCGTAACCGAAAGCGACAAGACCAAAAACGAAGGAAACTGTTTCGACAAGCGGGGACATGGGTCCGCCTTAACCCATCACCGGCGAAATCGGTATCGATTTTCGCTGGACAGCAACCGCCGATCCAATGATCCAGGTCCTTCCGCCACAACGTTGCGGCCTCGATCGCGTTTGATCGTGCGGCAACAGCGTTGTGCGTGGTTCGACAAGCTCACCATGAGGGGAGATCTATGGTTGCAACGCCCATCTGCCACGTCTCGGAGCCAGGCTCCCTGCCAAGCCCAATCGCCCTCATGGTGAGCTTGTCGAACCACGCACAAGGTCAATGCAAAGGGGTGTAGAGCATCGTGTGTGTACGATGCCCGCTTCTTTCATGATGCGTGCGACGGCCTATATGCTAGAAAGCATTATTTGAGGATTGCCGCATGTTTCGTATGTTCATCGCCATTGCGTTGTTTTTATTCACCCTTCCCGCCCAGGCGACAGAAGCCGGCTGGGCATTGCTGCGCAACGGCGGACAAGTGGTGCTGATGCGGCATGCAAACGCGCCGGGCACCGGGGACCCGGCGAATTTCGACATCGAGAAATGCGGCACGCAGCGCAACCTGTCGGATCGCGGGCGGCAGCAGGCACGCCGTATCGGCGCCCTGTACGACGCACGCGCCGCCCCCGTCGAGAAAGTGTTGACCAGCCGCTATTGCCGCGCCCGCGACACGGCCGTCATGGCCTTCGGCGCGGAGTTGGTGGAACTCTTCGATGCGCTCGACATCCCGCCCGATGACGCAGCCGCGGAAGCACAGAAGGCGGAAATCCTGGCCAGGATTGACGCCTATACCGGCTCCGGCAATCTCGTCATGGTGACCCATCTGGCGATCATCGAGGCGATGATCGGCGGCTCGGCGCGTGAGGGCGAGGCCATTATTTTGTCACGAGGAAGCGACAATCTGCGTGCCGCCGGGCGCATCACCTTCAACTGATCGCTGGCTGATAGCGTTTTGTGGTCAGGCGATTGCCTGGCGTCCGCATAAATGCGGGACAACAAGAACAGAGCGTCCTTTGGGCGTCCGAATGGACGCATGGCGCTCCGGCGAACAAGGAACACCCCTTTTCCTGCCGGTGAAAACCGATTAGAGACCCCACAATCATTCGATTCAAAAGAATCTCCCCAGACCGAGGGCCCCCAAGTGACGACATTCGACAAGGTTGCCGACATCATCGCCGAGACGAGCGAGATCGACCGCGAGAAGATTACGCCCGAAAGCCACACCATCGACGACCTGGGCATCGACAGCCTGGACTTCCTCGACATCGTCTTTGCCATAGACAAGGAATTCGGCATCAAGGTGCCGCTCGAGAAATGGACCCAGGAGGTCAATGACGGCAAGGCTTCGACGGAGGAGTATTTCGTCATGAAGAACCTGTGCGCCAAGATCGACGATCTGGTCGCCGCCAAGGCCGGCTGAGTCCGAATGCGTCCTTGGGGGCGATCTTCCCTGACAGATGGTACCCGTCTGTTTGGGTCAGACCACCAGAAGCAGAGTTGATGAGGATAGTATGAGCCCGCGCGACGTCGTCATCACCGGGATGGGCATTGTCTCCTCGCTTGGCGAAGGCGCGGATGCCCATTGGCGGGCGCTGACCGCGGCTTCCCCGGCGCCGGTTCTCGACCGGGAGCGCTTCGCGCCCTACACGATCCATCCCCTGCCGGAGATCGACTGGAGCCAGCAGATTCCGCGGCGCGGCGACCAGCGGCAGATGGAGACCTGGCAGCGCCTAGGCACCTATGCGGCCGGACTGGCGCTGGACGATGCCGGGATGAAGGGCGACGAGGCCCTGTGCGCGGCGATGGACCTGGTGGTGGCGGCCGGCGGCGGCGAGCGCGACGAAGCCGTCGACCAGGCGATCCTCGACGCCTCGCTGACGCGCAACGACCATGATGTGCTGCTCAACGAGAAACTCACAACGGAACTGCGGCCGACGCTGTTCCTGGCGCAGCTTTCCAATCTTCTGGCCGGCAACATCTCCATCGTTCACAAGGTGACAGGCTCCTCGCGCACCTTCATGGGCGAGGAAGGTTCCGGCGTTTCGGCGATCGAGACGGCGGCCGCGCGCATTCGCGCCGGCCAATCCTCGCATCTGCTGGTCGGCGGCGCCTTTCAGACCGAACATTCCGATATGCTGCTTGCCTATGAACTGGCGGGCTTCCTGCATCGCGACGACTGGAAGCCGGTCTGGCAGCGCGCGGCTTCGCAAGGCGGTGGCGTCATCACGGGTTCGGGCGCAGCGTTCCTCGTCCTGGAATCGCGCGAGCATGCGCAACGGCGCGGCCGCGAAGCCTATGCCAGCATCGGTCCCGTCGTCTCGCGCCGCAGCCGACGCAACAGCGAACCGCTTGCCGACGGCATCGGCGCCATGCTCGACCGGATGTCCCTGCCCGAGGGGCCGCTGCTGGCGGTTTCGGGTGCCTCGGGGGCGCATGCGGCGACGCAGGCCGAAGAGCAGGCGCTGAGCCGGGACGGCAGGCTGGTCCCGCGCGGCTTTTCCTCGCTGACCGGGCATATGAAGGAAGCGCAGTTTCCCTTCGCCGTGGCGCTGGCCGCGCTGGCCGTGCGGCACGGCAAGGCCTATCCCGCTTTCGACACGGACAAGGAAGCGGCGTTCGACGGCGTGCCGGAGGCTGTGCTGGCGACGGCGATCGGCTATCATTGTTTTGAAGGAATGGGGCTCGTCACCAAGGCTTAGGCCGTTGCCTTCTGGCCCGCAGGATAAGAGATCGATCTGGTGAAAACGACCGACAGTTTTGCAAGACCCGTTGTGGCCGTCACCGGCATGGGCGTCGTCACATCGCTCGGCCAGGGCCGCGAGGACAATTGGAACGCGCTGATTGGTGGCCGCTCCGGCATTCACCCGATCACGCGCTTTCCCGTCGATCACCTGGCGACGACCATTGCCGGCACGGTCGATTTCCTGCCGTCGAGCAATGACGGCGCCAGCGCGCTGACCTTCGAGCTTGCCAATCTGGCCGCCGCCGAAGCGGTCGGGCAATCGGGCCTGCCGGCGGACGATTTCGCCGGACCGCTGTTTCTGGCAGCTCCGCCCGTCGAGCTGGACTGGCGGCATCGCCTGTCGCTCTATGCCGGCGCGCGCGACCATAATGGCAACAAGAGCCTGATCGAGGCGGCGCGCACGGCGCACGCCATGCGGATGTTCGACGAAAGCCAGTTCGCCACCATCGCCGACCGGCTGGCCGAGCAATACGGCACGCGTGGCCTGCCGATCACGCTGTCGACGGCGTGCGCCTCGGGCGCGACGGCGATCCAGCTCGGCATCGAGGCGATCCGCCGCGGCGAATGCGACCGGGCGCTGGCCATCGGCGCCGACGGCTCGGCAACGGCGGAGGCACTGATCCGCTTTTCGCTGCTTTCGGCGCTGACGACGCACAACGACGTGCCGGAAAAAGCCTCGCGCCCCTTCTCCAAGGACCGCAGCGGCTTCGTCCTGGCCGAGGGCGCCGGCGCGCTGGTGCTGGAATCGCTGGAAAGCGCGCTGGCCCGCGGCGCCGAGATTTTGGGCATCATGCGCGGCTGCGGCGAGAAATCGGACGATTTCCACCGCACCCGCTCCAAACCTGACGGTTCGCCAGCCATCGCCGCCGTCAGGGCCGCGCTGTCGGATGCCGGCATGGCCGAAGGCGAGATCGACTACATCAACGCGCACGGCACCTCGACGCCGGAAAACGACAAGATGGAACATCTGTCGCTGTCGACCGTGTTCGGCGAGCGGATCAAGGATGTGCCGGTCTCGTCGAACAAGTCGATGATCGGCCACACGCTGTCGGCGGCGGGCGCCGTGGAAGCCGTCTTCTCGCTGATGACCATGCGCGAAGGCATCCTTCCGCCGACGATCAATTACGACACGCCGGACCCGGCGATCGAGCTCGATGTGGTGCCGAATGTGAAGCGCGAGGCGCAGGTTTCCACCGTTCTGTCGAATTCCTTCGGCTTTGGCGGCCAGAACACCTGCCTTGTCATGGCGCGCGAACCGGAATGAAAGAGCGTGAATGGTGAATGGAAAGACAAGATTCTCACCATTCACCATTCACCAACTACAACGCACTCTTGACGGAACCTGAACCCATGCGCGCATTGCAACTCGTCGCGGATCGCCAGCTTGAAACCGTCGATCTCCCTTCTCCGCCGCCGCCCGGCCAGGGCGAGGTGACGGTGAAGATCCGCGCCGTCGCGCTCAACCATATCGATGTCTGGGGCTGGCGCGGCATGGCGTTCGCCAAGCGGAAAATGCCGCTGGTCGTCGGGGCGGAGGCTTCCGGCGAAGTGGAGGCCGTCGGCGCGGGCGTCGGCAACCTCCTGCCCGGCCAGCTCGTGTCGATCTATGGCGCGCGCACCTGCGGACTTTGCCGCCCCTGCCGCGAGGGCCGCGACAATCTGTGCGAACATGTCTCCGGCGTGCATGGCTTCCATCTCGACGGCTTCGCCCAGGAAAAGATCAACCTGCCGGCGCGCCTTCTGGTGCCGGCCCCGCCCGGTGTCGACGAAATCGGCGCGGCGGTGGCGCCCGTCACCTTCGGCACGGTCGAACACATGCTGTTCGACAATGCGAAGCTCGAACCCGGCGAGACGATCCTCGTGCAGGCCGGCGGCTCGGGCATCGGCTCGGCGGCGATCCAGCTTGCCAAGCGGATGGGCTGCACCGTCATCACCACGGTCGGCTCCAACGACAAGATCGACAAAGCCAGGGCGCTCGGCGCCGACCACGTCATCAACTATCGCGAGGACCGCTTCGAAGGCGTGGTGCGCAAGCTGACCAAAAAGCGTGGCGTCGATGTGGTGTTCGAGCACGTGGGCGCCGACACCTGGGCCGGTTCGATGCTGTCTCTGAAACGCGGCGGGCGGCTCGTCACCTGCGGCTCGACCTCCGGCGTCTCGACCAGCATGAACCTGATGCAGCTTTTCCAGCAGCAATTGCGGCTCATCGGTTCGTTCGGCTGCCGCATGGAAAACATGGCCGACGCGATGCAGAAGATGGCGGCGGGCCTCGTCTCGCCGGTCATCGACACGGTGGTCGAGTTCGACGCCATCGACACGGCGCTGGCGCGCATGGAAGGCCGCGACGTGTTCGGCAAGATCATCCTGCGCGTCGGCTGACCGGCGCGATGCAGCGCTTTCTCATTCGTTTCGCCAGGCGGCTGAAAGCCGCCGAATACTGGCTGACCGGCAAGCTCGTCATCGCCGTCCTGACCCTGTTGCGCCAGCTGCCGCCGGAAAAGGCGCTCGATCTGGCCGAAACGGTCGCGCGGAAGGCCGGCCCATGGGTCGGCCGGCACAGGCTTGCCGTCAGCAATCTGCGCCACGCCTATCCGGAAAAATCGGAGGCCGAGATCGAGGCCATCGCCTCGGACATGTGGGCGAACATGGCGCGGCTCGCCGCCGAATATGTCTTCCTCGACAAATTGTTCGACTTCGACCCTGAGAGCGACACGCCGGGGCGTGTCGAAGTGTCGGGGCGCGACGTGTTCCTGCGGCTGCGCGAGGAGAAAGGCACACCGCACATCTTCTTCACCGCGCATCTGGGCAATTTCGAGTTTTTGCCGATCGCCGCATCGAAATTCGATCTGGCCACCACCTCGCTGTTCCGCCCGCCCAACAATCCGTATGTCGCCGACTACATCCTGCGGACACGGCGTGGGGCGATGGGCGGCCTGGTGCCCTCGCAGGCGGGGGCCGCGCTGCAATTGGCGCGCGTGCTCGACGATGGCGGCAATGTCGGGGTGCTGGTCGACCAGAAGTTCCAGAAAGGCGTGCGCACGCGGTTCTTCGGCCGCCAATGCCTGACCAATCCGCTTCTGCCGAAGCTGGCGCGCCAGTATGAGTGCGATGTCTATCCGGCGCGCTGCATCCGCCTGCCCGGCGGCCGCTACCGGCTCGAGGTCCAGGACAAGATCACCCTGCCGCGCAATGAGGGCGGCGCGATCGACATCGCGGCGAGCGCGCAAATGCTGAACGACATCGTCGAGGGCTGGGTTCGCGAGGACCCCGGCCAATGGATGTGGTTCCACAAGCGCTGGGCGATGTAGCCTGCGTCCCGACGTTCAATCCGTGACGATGATTCGCGTGTTGCCGGGGCCGATCTTGCGGACCAGCGCATAAAGCCGCGCGGCGTTGGCCGTGTCGAGCCGCACGCAGCCATGCGAGGCCGGACGGCCAAGCCTGGATACGGCGTTGGTGCCGTGGATCGCATAACCGCCATGGTAGAAGATCGAATAGGGCATCGGCGACATGTCGTATTTGCGCGAGTACCACATGCGATGCATGCGCTTGGGCCGCCACTGGCCGCGTGGCGTCACGTAACCGCGGCGCGCCGTGGAAACACGCCAGCGATGCAGGACGCGCCCTTGATGCGTGACCGTCATCGTCTGCTTGGAAAGACTGACCCGGGCAACCAGGTTGGCAGCCGCGCTTTCAGCAGCGCCGCCCGCCAAGAGCAAGCCGGCAACCGCCAAGGCGTAAAAAAAGCTTTTCATGAGCGCCCCCCGCTCTGTCGGTGAATCTGCGTCTCGCACCACTCAAGTTACGAGAAAATCATAACAAAACCTAAAATGAACAGTGCTCAGTGAACTATGCTCCGGCTAGTGGTGCAAGTTTGGCACACTCACAATCGCGTGTTGACGATCTTGCAAAGCGGCCCGCCGCCCGCTCTATTGCATGCCATGAATGACCAGCTTGCACGAGCCGTTCGCGGCCGCGTCGAAGACCTCGTCGCCCTCACCGCCGATCTCATCCGCTTCCCGACCGTGAACCCGCCGGGCGAAGCCTATACGCCTTGTGCCGAGTATATCGCCGCAAGGCTGAAGCGACACGGCTTCGCCACACAGCTGATCCGCGGCACCGGCACGCCCGGCGATTCGGAACGCTATCCGCGCGCCAATATGGTGGCACGGCGCGAGGGGCGCGGTCCCGGCGCAACGGTGCATTTCAACTCGCACATCGATGTGGTGGAGGCCGGCGAAGGCTGGACGGTCGATCCGTTTGCCGGAATCGTCCGCGACGGCAAGGTTTTCGGCCGTGGCGCCTGCGACATGAAGGGCGGGCTTGCCGCCTCGATCATCGCAGCCGAGGCGTTCATCGAGGTCTATCCCGATTATCCGGGCGCCATCGAGATTTCCGGCACGGCGGACGAGGAATCGGGCGGTTTCGGCGGCGTCGCCTACCTGGCGCGCCAGGGCTTCTTCTCGAAGCCGCGTGTCGATCACGTCATCATACCCGAACCGCTCAACAAGGACCGCATCTGCCTTGGTCATCGCGGCGTCTGGTGGGCGGAGATCGAGACGCATGGGGCGATCGCCCATGGGGCGATGCCGTTCCTCGGCGATTCGGCGATCCGCCACATGGGGGCGGTGCTCACCGCCTTCGAGGAAGAGCTGTTCCCGGCGCTCGACCGCAAGCAGACGCAGATGCCGGTGGTGCCGGAAGGCGCAAGGCGCTCGACGCTCAACCTCAACTCCGTGCATGGCGGCCAGACCGAGGATTTCTTTCCTGGCCTGCCGGCGCCCAATGTCGCCGATTCCTGCCGCCTCGTGCTCGACCGGCGCTTCCTGATCGAGGAGGATCTGGCCGAGGTAAAGGGCGAGGTCGTCGCCATTCTCGAGCGGCTGAAGCGGGAACGGCCGAAGTTCGACTACGCCCTGCGCGACCTGATGGAGGTCCTGCCGCTGATGACCGAGCGCGATGCACCGGTGCCGACGGCCATCGCCGCCGGTATCCGCGAAGTGTTCGGCAAGGAGCCGGAATACATCATCTCGCCCGGCACCTACGACCAGAAGCACATTGCCCGCATCGGCCATCTGCACGATTGCGTCGCCTACGGACCGGGCATTCTCGACCTGGCGCACCAGCCCGACGAGTGGATCGGCATCGAGGATATGGTTCAGTCGGCGACCGTCATGGCGATGAGCCTGGATGCGCTTTTGCGCGGAGCCAGTCCGCCCGGCTGAACCGGGTCCATCTTCTTGTTTTCCGCATTTGTGCGGACGTCAGGTGAAACCACCTGACTGCAAAATGCTAAGTTTCCGCATTTGTGCGGACGTCAGGTGAAACCACCTGACTGCAAAATGCTAAAGACGAATGATTTACTCAGGCGAGAAATCGCGCTTCAATCCTCCGAAATCGGAGGCTTCCCGGGAGAGACCAATGAAAACGATAAAGTCCATCATCGGTGGTGCGGCGCTGTTGCTGGCAACGGGCACCGCAGTCTTCGCCGCACGCACCGACCTGGTCGTCGGGGTCGTCTTAGAGCCGCCGCATCTCGACCCGACCGCAAGTGCCGCAGCCGCCATCGACGAGATCGTCTACGCCAATGTCTTCCAGGGGCTGACGCGCGTCGGCCGCAATGGCGAGGTGGTGCCGTCGCTGGCCGAAAGCTGGGACGTTTCCGACGACGGCAAGGTCTATACGTTCAAGCTGCACAAGGGCGTCACATTCCATGACGGCAGCGCCTTCGACGCGGAGGATGTGAAATTCTCGCTCGACCGGGCGCGCGCCGAGGATTCGACCAATGCGCAAAAACAGCTTTTCACCGCCATCGACACGGTCGAGGTGGTCGATCCGGCCACGGTCAAAGTGACGCTGAAAGCGCCGCAGGGCTCCTTCCTCTACAATATGGGCTGGGGCGACGCGGTGATGGTGGCGCCGGAGACGGCCGATGCCAACAAGGAAAATCCGATCGGCACCGGGCCGTTCAAATTCGACAGCTGGGCCAAGGGCTCGGCGGTGAAGCTGACGAAGAATCCCGACTATTGGGGTAACGCGGCCGGGCTGGACAAGGCGGAGTTCCGCATCATCCCCGACGCGGCCGCCGCCATTCCGGCGCTCTTATCGGGCGACGTGCAAGCCTTCCCGCAAATGCCCGCCGGCGACGCGCTGGCGCAGATCGAGAGCGACCCGCGCTTTACCGTCAAGATCGGCGCGACGGAGGGCGAGACCCTCCTGTCGATCAACAACGGAAAAGAGCCCTTCAACGACATCAAGGTGCGCCAGGCCATCGCCCATGCGCTGAACCGCGACGAAATCGTCGCCGGCAACGGCTCGGGCTACGGCACGCCGATCGGTACGCATTTCTCGCCGGCCAACGAGGCCTATGTCGATCTGACCGGCACCTATCCCTACGATCCGGCAAAGGCCAAGGCGCTGCTTTCCGAGGCAGGTTATCCGGACGGCTTCACGGCGACGCTCAAGCTGCCGCCGCCACCCTATGCGCGCCAGGGCGGTGAAGTGGTCGCCTCGCAGTTGCGCCAGGTGGGCATCAATCTGGAGATCATCCCGGTCGAATGGGCGCAATGGCTGGAACAGGTGTTCAAGAACAAGGATTTCGACCTGACGATCATCTCGCACACCGAGCCGAACGACATCAACATCTACGCGCGCGACGACTACTACTTCGATTACAACAACCCGGCCTTCAAGGAAGTGATGAACACGCTCGAGGCGACGGCTGATCCCGCCAAGCGCATCGAACTGTACAAGACGGCGCAGAAGATCATCGCCGAGGACGCGGTGAACGGCTTCCTGTTCCAATTACCGAAGATCGGCGTGTGGGACGCCCAGCTCCAGGGCCTGTGGGAGAACTCGCCGATCCAGGCCAATGACCTGACCGAGGTGCGGTGGGCCGACTAGCGGCGCGGCTTCGTACCAGATGCGCAGCGCACACCCATCGCGCCGATGACCGCCTATCTCGCCAAGCGGCTCGCCATCGGCCTCGTCACGCTGATCGTGGCGTCGGCCGTGGTGTTCTGCGTGCTGGAAATCGTGCCCGGCGATCCGGCGCTGCTGATGCTCGGCATGAACGCCGAGCCCGAGGCGCTGGCCACGCTGCGTGAACAGATGGGGCTCAACCAGCCGATCCTGCTGCGCTATCTCGACTGGGTGTCGGGCATGGCGGTGGGCGATTTCGGCCGCTCCTACACCTATTCCTCGCCGGTCATCGACCTGATCGGCGAACGGGTGCTCGTCTCGCTGCCGCTCGCCATCATGGCGCTTGTCCTTTCGACGGTGATCGCCCTGTCCGTCGGCATCTTTGCCGCCGCGCGGCGCGGCAGGCCGGCCGACACCATGGTCATGGGGGTCGCGCAGGTGGGCGTGGCGATCCCCAATTTCTGGTTCGCGCTGCTGTTGATCTACCTGTTCGCCGTCTGGTTGAGGCTGGTGCCGGCGGGCGGATTTCCCGGCTGGGGCGCCGGCGTCTGGCCGGCCATCAAGGCGCTGATCATGCCGGCCGTGGCGCTCGCCCTGCCGCAGGCGGCGATTCTTGCCCGCGTGACGCGCTCGGCGATGCTGGAAGTGCTCGGCGAGGATTACATCCGCACGGCGCGCGCCAAGGGCATGCCACGGCGCATCGTGCTGTGGCATCACGCGCTGCGCAACGCGCTGATCCCGGTGCTGACCATTCTTGGCCTGCAATTTTCCTTCCTGCTTGCCGGCACGATCATCATCGAGAACGTGTTCTATCTGCCAGGCCTCGGACGCCTGGTGTTCCAGGCCATCACGCAACGCGACCTGATCGTCGTCGAGGGCGTGGTGATGCTGCTCGTCGCCAGCATTGTCCTGGTCAACATTCTGGTCGATATCGGCTACGCCATCGTCGATCCGCGGCTGAGGACACGCCGATGAGCCTCGACCCCGCCCTGCCCGGCGCGGCGCCTGAACGCCGTTTCCTGCGGCTGGCCCTGGCCAACCGCTCCTTCCTGATCGGCTGCGCCATCACGCTCATGATTGCCGGCATGGCGCTTCTGTCCTTCTTCTGGACGCCCTACGACATCACAAACCTCACTGTCGCCGACCGGTTGAAAGGGCTGTCGTCGAGCCATCTCCTCGGCACGGACCATCTGGGCCGCGACATCCTGTCGATGATCATGATCGGCGCGCGCAACTCGATCGCCGTCGCCATCGTCGCCGTCGTCATCGGCATGGGGATCGGCGTGCCGCTGGGCGCGTGGGCGGCTGCGCGTGGCGGGCTGGTCGATGAGGTGCTGATGCGCTTCAACGACCTGGTCTTCGCCTTCCCGGCGCTGCTTTCGGCAATCATGATCACGGCCATTTTCGGCCCCGGCGCGCTCAACGCCATCATCGCCATCGGCATTTTCAACGTGCCGGTCTTCGCCCGCGTGGCGCGCGCCGGCGCGCTGTCGATCTGGCCACGCGAGTTCACCCTCGCCGCCCGCGCCGCCGGCAAGAGCAAGGCGCTGATCACCATCGAGCATATCCTGCCCAACATCACCGCATTGCTGCTCGTCCAGGGCACCATCCAGTTCGCGCTGGGCATCCTTGCCGAGGCCGGCCTGTCCTATCTCGGCCTCGGCGCGCAGCCGCCCATGCCCTCCTGGGGGCGGATGCTGTTCGAGGCGCAGACGCGCATGATCGTCGCGCCGCATCTGGCGATCTTTCCAGGCCTTGCCATCGTCGTCACCGTGCTCGGCCTGAACCTGCTCGGCGACGGCCTGCGCGACCTGCTCGATCCACGATTGAGGCGCCAGCGATGAGCCTGCTGTCGATCGAGAACCTGTCGCTGGAGATCGGCGAGGCGACCATATTGAAGGACATCGACCTGACGATCGCATCCGGCGAGGTGCTGGGGCTGGTCGGCGAATCGGGTTCCGGCAAGTCGATGACGGCGCTGACCATTATGCAGCTCCTGCCGGAGGCCGCGCGCGCCAGGGGTCGCGTCACCTTCGACGGCATCGACATTCTGGCGGCTCCCGAAGAAGCCATGTGCCGGCTGCGCGGCGACGATCTCGGCATGGTGTTCCAGGAGCCGATGACGGCGCTGAACCCGGTCAAATCCATCGGCGAGCAGGTGGCAGAGGGCATACGCTGGCATACCGGCGCCAACCGCGCCGATGCCGAGGCGCGCGCCCGCGCCATCCTCGACCGGGTCGGCCTGCCCGAGGCGCAATTCCCCCTGTCGCGCTTTCCGCACGAGCTTTCCGGCGGCCAGCGGCAGCGCGTGGTGATCGCCATTGCCTGCGCGCTGAAGCCGAAACTGCTGATCGCCGACGAGCCGACGACAGCGCTCGACGTGGTGCTGCAGGCGCAGATCCTCGACCTTCTGCGCGACCTGGTCGACGAAAGCCGCATGGGGCTGCTTCTGATCTCGCACGATCTGGCGGTCGTCGCCGAAATGGCCGACCGGGTGACGATCATGCGGAGCGGCGAGGTGATGGAAGCCGGGCCGACGGCCGATATCCTCAGCGCCAAGCGCCATCCCTATACGCGGCAACTGGCGGAAGCCTCGACCCATGTGCCGGCGCGCGCCAACGGCCGCGCAGTGGTGCAAGCCGCGCCGGCGCTGCTCGAGGTCTCCGGCATTACGCGCGACTATCCGGGCCGGCGCAGAGGGCTGTTCGCCCAGGACAAGCCGTTCCGCGCCGTGGACGCGGTCAGTTTTTCAATGCCAGCCGGCCACGCCGTGGCGCTGGTGGGCCGTTCGGGCTGCGGAAAATCGACGCTCGCCCGCATGATCCTGGCGCTCGACCGGCCCACCGCCGGCGAAATTCGCCTGATGGGCGAGACGCTGGCCGGCAAGAGCGAGGCGCAATTGCGCGGCGCGCGGCGCAACATGCAGGTGGTGTTCCAGGACCCCTACGGCTCGTTCGACCCGCGCCATCGCGTCGAGCGGCTGGTGGCCGAACCGCTGCATCTGCTCGACACGCAGCCGAGCGCGGCTGAGCGGCGCGATCTGGTGGCGCAGGCGCTCGACGAGGTCGGGCTGGCGCCGGCCGACATGGACAAGTTCCCGCATGAGTTTTCCGGCGGCCAGCGGCAACGCATCTCCATCGCCCGCGCCATCATCACGCGTCCGAAGCTGATCGTCGCCGACGAGCCGGTGTCGGCGCTCGACGTGTCGATCCGGGCGCAGATCCTTGATTTGTTCGCCGATCTCAACCAGCGGCTCGGCCTGACCTATCTGTTCATCACCCACGACCTGACGGTGGCGCGGGCGATCACCGACGAAGTGATGGTGATGGATGAGGGGCGCATCGTCGAGCGGGGCCCGACGCGCGAAGTATTGAAGCATCCCGCGACCCCGGCCGCACGCGCCCTGGTCGAGGCCGCACCCGATCTGGAACAGGCGCTCGCCGCGCGCATGCGGACCTGAAGCCGCCGCAACATCGCTGGCGGAGATCGAACCGGCCTCTACCGAAACAAATCCAACAACGACCCGGCGCTCAGACGGGGCCGGTCGTGTTTGCCGGCCGGCATCTGCTCGTGCAGGCCGAGGTCGCGTCTGAGCTGCGGCGACAATGAGTCGATGTGGATATTCCGGTATCGCCGCGACTGGCCTTCGATCACGTTGTTCTTCGTCGGCAGGCGGAAGCGCAGTATGGAGAGGATCGGCATTTTGACATCCGCCTTGGTATCAGCTCTACTTAAGTGTCTGCGCAGCGTTCCCCATATTACAACGGATTACCAATTAAATACGGATGCACAATCATAAGGAGAGCTTGTTCCTATGAATGCTCGGATGCCACCGATGGCAGCCGTTCGCGTGTTCGAGGCGGCGGCACGGCACGAGAATTTCACGCGCGCCGCCGAAGAGCTTGGAATGACGCAGGCGGCGGTGAGCTATCAGATCAAGCTTTTGGAAGAGCGTCTCGGCGACCGTTTGTTCGAGAGGCATTCGCGCGCCGTCGCACTGTCGGAAACGGGTCGGGCGCTCGCCCCGGCGATCATCGATTCCTTCGCCCGTATGGAAGCCGCCTTCGCCACGGCGCGAACCAACACCACAACCACGCTCGCCCTCAGCACGGTACCGATTTTCGCCAGCAACTGGCTCGCCCAGCGGCTTGGAACGTTCCAGGTCAGGCATCCGCACATGGCCGTGCGCCTCGACAACACGCAACGTCGGATCGATTTCGCGCGCGACCCCTTCGACGTGGCGATCCGCGTCGGCGACGGCCATTGGCCGGGGCTCCGCGCGCATCGTCTGATGCGTACGGAGTTCACGCCTTTGTTGAGCCCGCAACTGGCTGCATCCATTGGCGGTGTCCGGACGGCGCAAGACCTGTTGCGGCTGCCCTTCATCGATCCGGAGGATAAACGCTGGCAAATGTGGTGTGAGGCGGCTGGCACAGCCTACCGACCGCCGGCAAAGCGCGCCGGAATGCGGACGGGATCACAAACAAGCGACGCGCGAGCGGCAATGAGCGGCCAGGGCGCGGCCATCCTGACGCCGGCATTCTTTCATGCGGAATTGGCCAGCGGAATGCTCGTCCAGCCATTCGACCTGACCGCAACGGACGGCAACGCCTTCTGGCTCGTCTATCCTGAAAGCCGGCGCAACATTCCCAAGATTTCCGCCTTCCGGTCCTGGATTCTGGCGCAGATCGCAGCGGAGGAAACCGCCCCATAGCGGCAGCGGCACATTTCAGCGGTCCGCAGGCGCTTTCACCTCATCGGGGGAGAGATCGAGAATATCGGCGACGCGCGTGCCGAGGCGGTCACGCCGCCGCATGAGTTCAACATCGCTTTCGGCAATGGTGTGGAGCAATCGCGCCAGCGTGATGCCGTATTCGCGGCCGCCGCCGCGCAGGACCTGGCGTGCCTGGAAGGCATTTGCCGAGGAACCAAACCCGTCGAGGGCGTCGAACAGGCCTTCCTCGTCGAGATCGGCGATGCCGAAAGCATCCCGTGCGACGCGCCGCAGCACCTCGCTCTCCCGCATGCCCAGCGCGTCATCAGAAAGCGCCAGACGCAGCAGCATCAACAGATCGGCGCTCAACGCCGCCTGCATTGCAGCCCCGGTCCCGGCAGGCAGTTCCTTTCCATGTCCTGGCGCTCGCGGCATCATGTTCCTTCCCGTTCTCCCAGACCAGGGTCAGGCCCCATTAATCTTGCTGGATTGGTATGAGTCAATTTGCCTGGAGAGGAGGCGCAAGCCTGCAGGAAACCATCCGGTTTTCAAAGGCTCGCAACGCTCTCTCCAGGCAAATTGGCCATATCCCGAAGGAACGGGCGATGGACTTTGAACTGCCGCGTCGAGCCGCCTGGCCGGGCGTAAGCCCGCCCTGCGCGTCTCTCCTTGCATTTCCGTGTCCATCGTTCGCCAATCCTGCAAGATCAATAGGTCCTGACCGTACATGACGGCATTTGGTTGAAGCAGAGTTCACGTCAAGTGCGGCTGCGGGCAATTATGCTTGCAGAAATGCACCCGGTGTGATGCAAGCGCCGAGTTTGCTGCCTCGCGCCCGCCCCCAATGAATTGCCTTTCCGATGTCCAGATCCAGCTGATGCAGGCGAAGTGTGCTGAATGTTTGACGTATCGATTGAAATCCTGCTTCTCCTCACGCTGGCCGCCTTCTTCGCCGGCTTCATGGATGCCATAGCCGGTGGCGGCGGGCTGGTGACGATACCGGCCCTGCTTCTGGCCGGTTTTCCGCCGGTCCAAGCGCTGGGGACCAACAAGCTGCAGGGGCTTTTCGGCACCGGGGCCGCCGCCTATGCCTATGCCAAGGGTGGCCACGTCGATGTCAAGCGCCAGTTCCTGCCGGGCTTTCTCGCCTTTCTGGCATCGATCGTCGGCGCGTTGATCGCCACCGTCCTGCCGGCGGCGCTGCTGCGCGGCATGATGCCTGTCCTGCTCATTGCCGTGGCGCTCTATTTCGTCTTCAAGCCCAATCTCGGCGATATCGACCGGGCGGAACGCATTTCGCCGCTTCTTTTCGGGCTGACCATCGCACCGCTTCTGGGCCTCTACGACGGCGCCTTCGGCCCGGGCACCGGCTCGTTCCTCATGCTGGCCTTCGTCAGCCTGGCGGGCCAGGGCCTGCTGAAGGCCACGGCGCACACCAAGTTTCTCAACTTCGCCTCCAATATCGGCGGCTTCGCCGCATTCGCCGCCATCGGCGCGGTCTCCTGGAAGACGGGGCTGGTGATGGGGGTGGCGCAGATCGCCGGCGCGCGCATCGGCGCGTCCTTCGCCATGAAGCGGGGATCGGGGCTGATCAAGCCGCTTCTCGTGCTGGTCTGTCTGGCGCTGGCGGTGCGCCTCCTGATGGATGCCGACAACCCGCTGTTGCGCTCTATTGGCCTATAAGCCTCCCTTGCCGCTACTGAATGCTCGCTGAAACACTTTCCGCGAGGATCCAATGGCACTCAACCCACCGACCAAACTCATCTTTCTCCTGAGCCTGATCATCGCCCTGGTGGCGCTGATCGTCGCGCTGAACGTCCTGTCCTTCGTGCCGCTGCCGGCCGTATGGATCATGACGATCGCCTATGTGCTGCTCGCCGCCGGCGTGGTGTTCAAGGGGCTTTAGCCCCGGCGCGGGCATGCTTGCCGGGGATGCGTATGATCCCGGGGACGCGGCAAGACACCCTCTTCCCTCGGATGCGCCTTCGGGCGGTGCGGGGCGTTTCGCCGGCCGGCGAAATGCGATAGGCTGCAGCGATGCAGGCTTGCGCCACCGATCAATGGAAGGATTCGCCCACCGGTCCCGTTCCACCGGCGATGGATGGCTTTTTCCTGCGCCGCCGCAGCGCTCTGCCAGCCTATCGCCATGCGGTCGACGACTTCATCTTCTATTCGGAATCGCTGCCGGGACATTTTCGCCAGCGCGATGCGGCATCGCTGGTCGTGCCGATGATCATCAGCTTCGACGCCCCGTTCGCCATCGCCCTTGGCCGCGCGCCGCAACCGGACGAATGTTTCGGGACGTTTGCGGCGGGACTTTTCGCCGGGCCGGCGGTGATCGATTCCTTCGGCGCATCGGCCTGCATCCAGGTCAATTTCACGCCGCAAGGCGCGCGCCGCTTCTTCGGCCTGCCGATGCACGAACTGACAGGACAATTGGTGCCCTTGGACGCGCTCCTTGGCGATAGCGCCGACCGGCTGCGGCAAAGGCTTGGCGAGGAGACCGATTGGCAGCGCCGCCTGGATCTCGCCGAGGCCTTCGTCTATCGCCGGCTTGACGAGCGGGCAGCGCCCTCGCCCGCCGTTCACCGGGCGCTTCAGCGCCTCCATGTCAGCGAAGGCACGGTGCGCATCTCCGACATTGCCGGCGAACTGGACTGGAGCCGCAAGCATCTGGCGCAGCGGTTTCGCGAGGAGATCGGACTTTCCCCGAAAACCGTCGCCCGCATGATGCGCTTTCACAGCGTGCTTCGGCTGGCGCGCGCCGGCACGCCGCGCTGGGCCGACATCGCCGCCGAATGCGCCTATGCGGATCAGGCCCATCTGGTGCGCGAGTTCGTCGCGTTCGCCGGCGAAACGCCATCCGACTGGCAGGCGCGCCTCGTTTGAACGTCCACTTGTTCGGGTTGCTGCTGCCGGCGGCAAAGGTAACATTCCTTCAAGACCGGGCGGCAACCCTCTGCCAGTGTGAAGCGTTCCGAGGCAAAGGAGGCTTTCCATGACCCATGACATGTCCATCGAACCGCCACGCATCTACCCGACCTTCCGCTACCGCGACGCGGCCCGCATGATCGACTGGCTCGTCGAGGCCTTCGGCTTCAGGATCCACTCCAGACACGAGAATGCCGGGCGAACCGTGCATGCCGAGCTGGCGCTCGGCTCATCGATGATCATGCTCGGCGAAACCGCCGACGACGCCTATGGCGCGATGGTCGGCGGGCCCGGACATGCGGGCGGCAAATCGCTCTACATCGCCGTCGATGACGCCGATGCGTTGTTCGCGCGCGCGCAGGCCGCCGGGGCGGACATCCTCGAGGGCCTGACTGACTGCGACTATGGCAGCCGCGATTTCATCTGCAGCGACCCGGAAGGCAATGTCTGGTGTTTCGGCACCTATTGGCCGAAAGCGCACGAACGACCCGACGACGGCTAGAGCGCCGTGCGTCCATTCGGACGCACAAAGGACGCTCTATTTCCTTGTTTTTCCGCATTTTACGGACGTCAGGTGATTCCACCTGACTGCAAAACGCTATAACGCGCGGCAGCCAGGAGCGCATCGCAATCGAGATGCGTTTCCAGTTGCGCGGCAATGGCGTCGAGCGCCGCCTCCACCTGCCGGCGGTGGTTGACGCCGCCGGTCTCGATGCCGAAATCGCGCAGGAAGCGCGCGCGGAAGGCATCGTCGCCGAACAGACCATGGATATAGGTGCCGAACACCCGGCCGTCCTGCGAGATCGCCCCGTCGGGGCGGTCGCCGATCATCGCCACGGGCCGGGCGCAATCCGGTCCGTCGCTGCGCCCGATGTGAATCTCGTAACCGGAGATCGGCGTGTCGTAGCGCGGCGAATGCGCGGCCACTTCGCGCACCGCCTTCTGCGGCTGCATGACCGTTTCGATGTCGAGCAGGCCGAGCCCGTCGACACGACCCGAAGCGCCCTCGAAACCATCGGGATCATCGATGAGGCGCCCGAGCATCTGGTAGCCGCCGCACAGGCCGGCCACATGGCCGCCGCGGGCGCGATGCGCGGCGATGTCGTCGGCCCAGCCCTGCCGGCGCAGGAAGGCAAGATCGGCGACGGTCGATTTGGAGCCGGGAATGACGATCAGGCCCGCATCGCGCGGCAGGCGCTCGCCGGGCGGGACGAACACCACCTCGACCTCCGGTTCGGCCGACAAGGGATCGAGATCGTCGAAATTGGCGATCCGCGACAGCATCGGCACCGCGACCTTCAGCTTTGCCGCCATGGGGCTGGCGCGGCGCGCCAGCATCACCGAATCCTCCGACGGCAGGCGTGCCGCATCGGCCAGCCACGGCACGACGCCGAAGGAGCGCCAGCCGGTGAAGCGATTGATGGCGGCCAGCCCTTCGTCGAACAGCGAAATGTCGCCGCGGAACTTGTTGACGATGGTGCCGATGATCATGCGCCGGTCCTCCTCATCGAGGATGAGGTGCGTGCCGGCAAGGGCGGCGATCACCCCTCCCCGGTCGATATCGCCGACCAGCACGACCGGCACGTCAGCCCGTGTCGCAAAGCCCATATTGGCAATGTCGCGGGCGCGCAGGTTGATTTCCGCCGGCGAGCCGGCGCCTTCGACGATGACGAGATCGGCATCCGCGCAAAGCCGTTTGAAGGATTGCAGCACGGCGCCGAGAAGTTCGCCCTTGCGGGATTGATAATCGCGCGCCTTCGACGCGCCGCGCGCGAGGCCCTGCACGACGAGCTGCGCGCCCGTGTCGCTTTCCGGCTTGATCAGCACCGGGTTCATGTCGACGGTCGGCGCGACGCCGCAGGCGAGCGCCTGCAGCCATTGCGCGCGGCCGATCTCGCCCATCTCCGCAGTGCCCGGGATGGCGGCCACCGCCGCGTTGTTCGACATGTTCTGCGGCTTGAAGGGGCGCACCGTCAGGCCGCGATTCCTCGCCACCCGGCACAGGCCGGCAACGAGAACCGATTTGCCGACATCCGATCCCGTTCCTTGCAGCATGATGGCGCGTGCCATGAACCCCGCCTGTTATCCGTCATCCGCGTTTGACGCACAGCGCCTGTGCCGCGCCTCGCATTGCGCGGCACACTCAATGCACTAAACTCGACCGACAGGAAAGAACAACGTCTCGGGAGGACGTCATGGATGCCAGTGTTTCGCAGGCGACGGATCAGTTCGAGTTGAACGCCGATCAACGCGCCATCCAGGAAATGACGCAAAGCTTCGCCGCAGAAGAGGTGGCACCGCACGCGCTTGACTGGGACCGCGAAAAGCATTTTCCAGCCGATGTGGTGCGCCGGACCGGGCCGCTCGGCTTCGGTGGCATCTACATCGGCGACGATGTCGGCGGCTCGGGCCTCGGCCGGCTCGACGCGGTGCTGATCTTCGAGGCGCTGGCCGCCGCCTGCCCCGGCTTTTCGTCCTTCATCTCGATCCACAACATGGCCGGCTGGATGATCGACAGGTTCGGCAGCGAGGAACAGCGCCAGCGTTTCCTGCCGAAACTCACGTCCATGGAGTGGCTGGCGAGCTATTGCCTGACGGAGCCGGGCGCGGGCTCGGATGCGGCGGCGTTGAAGACGCGGGCGGTGAAATCGGGCGGCGACTATGTGCTGAACGGCTCGAAGCAGTTCATCTCCGGCGCCGGCGACAACGACATCTACGTCACCATGGCGCGCACCGGCGACGACGGGCCGAAGGGCGTGTCGACCATCGTCGTGCCGAAGGACGCGCCGGGCCTCTCCTTCGGGCCGGCCGAACACAAGATGGGCTGGCACATGCAGCCGACCCGCCAGGTGATCTTCGAGGATTGCAAGGTGCCGGCGGAAAACCTGCTGGCGAGCGAGGGCGCGGGCTTCGGCATCGCCATGGCCGGCCTCGACGGAGGGCGGCTGAACATCGCCGCCTGTTCGCTGGGCGGGGCGCAATCGGCGCTCGACAGGGCGCTGTCCTACACGGCCGAGCGGCAGGCTTTCGGCCAGGCGATCAACCGTTTCCAGGGGTTGCAGTTCAAGCTGGCCGACATGGAGACGGGCATCCAGGCCTCGCGCATGATGCTTTACACCGCCGCCGCCAAGCTGGACGCCAAGGCGCCCGACGCCTCGAAATGGTCGGCAATGGCCAAGCGCTTCGTCACCGACACCTGCTTCGATGTCGCCAACGATGCGCTGCAACTGCATGGCGGCTACGGATATCTGCACGAATACGGCGTGGAGAAGCTGGTGCGCGACCTGCGCGTGCACCAGATTCTGGAAGGCACCAATGAAATCATGCGCGTCATCATCGCGCGGCATCTGGTGGGACGGTAGGGAGTGAGTAGCGAATAGGGAATAGCGAGTAGGGGAAATCTGCTTGCTTGCGAGGAACGGTGAATCTTCTACTCGCTACTCGCTGTTCCCTATTCGCTGCTCACCACCCATCGCTTCCCGCCGTCCGGAGGAATTCAAATGACAACCATCGCATTCATCGGCCTGGGCAATATGGGCAACCCCATGGCCGCCAATCTGGTCAAGGCCGGGCACGCCGTGCAGGGCTTCGATCTGGTGACCGAGAATCTGGAGACAGCGACGCGCAATGGCGTCATCATCATGGCCAACGCCCATGCGGCGGTGAAGGACGCCGAGATCGTCATCACCATGCTGCCTGCCGGCAAGCATGTGCTGTCGGTCTATCGCGACATCGCGCCGAAAGCGGCCAGGGGAACGCTGTTCATCGATTCCTCGACGATCGACGTCGATTCGGCCAAGCAGGCACATGCCATCGCCGCCGATCACGGGCTCCTGTCGATCGACGCGCCGGTCTCGGGCGGTGTCGGCGGGGCTGAGGGCGGCACGCTGACCTTCATGGCCGGCGGCGCGCAGAAAGC
This sequence comes from Nitratireductor soli, assembly GCF_001050155.1. Taxonomy (GTDB): domain Bacteria; phylum Pseudomonadota; class Alphaproteobacteria; order Rhizobiales; family Rhizobiaceae; genus Nitratireductor; species Nitratireductor soli. The sequence goes on along the minus strand of NZ_LFVY01000012.1, from coordinate 155,113 downwards.
CTTCGCCAAGGCCGAGCCGATCCTGCAGCCGATGGCCGGCCGCGTCGTCCATTGCGGCGAAGGCGGCGCCGGGCAAGCGGCGAAGATCTGCAACAACATGATCCTGGGCATCTCGATGATTGCCGTCGGCGAGGCCTTCGTGCTGGCCGAAAAGCTCGGCCTGTCGCACCAGGCGCTGTTCGACGTCGCCTCCACCTCGTCGGGCCAGTGCTGGTCGCTGACGAGCTACTGCCCGGTGCCTGGGCCCGTGCCCGCCTCGCCGGCCAACCGCGGCTACAAGCCAGGCTTTGCCGCCGGCCTGATGCTGAAGGATCTGCGCCTGTCGCAGGAGGCGGCGCAAAGCGCGGGTGCTGCGACGCCGCTCGGCGCCGAGGCCACGCAGCTCTACACGCTGTTCAACGCCATGGGCCACGAGGGGACCGACTTCTCCGGCATCATCAATTTTCTGCGCGGCCAGCCGGACGACAAAAAATAGGACGCCGGCAAAAAAGATCGAATTTAAGCATCCTGCTAACTTCCCGGTAACCATGAGCCGCTAGAAAGGGGACGAGGCAGCAATAAACGGCCTCCCCGGCCCCGGATAAGGTCTCGCGTACCGGAGCGGGAAGCCTTCGCAGCGTATGAGTAACGCGAAGGCACGTGTCAGAATAGCGTAAAGCCGCGTCTCTTCCCGCCCGAAGAAGCGCGGTTTTTCTTTCGGGCGCCGCGCGTCCAACAGGGCACTATTGTACACGACAAGACAGTTTGCACCCCGTTGCATTACCCCGGTGCGTGGTTCGACAAGCTCACCATGAGGGGGACATATGGTGGCAAAGTCGCCCATCTGCAGCGTCTCGGAAACAGGCTCCCTGCCAAATTCAACCTCCCTCATGGTGAGCTTGTCGAACCACGTGCAACGCTGTTGCCACAAGATCAAGCACGACCAAAATCGACATGCGTCGTGCTTTCTGAAAATCGATTCCGATTTTCAGACCGATGCAGCAGCCGCCTCACCCCTTGCGCAAATCGCCTTCCGCCTTGTCGAGCGCCGCCACGATGCGCTCGCAAGCCATGTCGATGGTCTGCCGCGTCCAGATCAAGGGCGGCGACAGGATCATCGTATCGCCAACGGCGCGCATCATCAGGCCGCCCTCGATGGCATGGTCGCGCAGGCGGGCCGCCGCCGCACCCTGGCCGGGAAACCGCTCACGCGTTTCCTTGTCGGCGACGATCTCTATCGCCCCCATCAGACCGTAGGAGCGCACCTCGCCGACAATGCCGTGCCCGGCGATCCGCTCGTTCAGGGCGGTGGCGAAATACGGCCCCGTATCGTCGCGCACGCGCTCGACCAATCCCTCGCGCTCGATGATCTCCAGGTTCTTCAGCGCCACGGCACAGGCCACCGGGTGGCCCGAATAGGTGTAGCCGTGATAGAACTCGCCGCCCTTGTCGACCAGCGTTCTGGCGATGCGGTCGCCGACCAGAAGCGCCGACAGCGGCTGGTAACCCGAGGTCAGCGCCTTGGCGGTGGTGATGGTGTCGGGTTCGAGGCCAAGCCTGTTGGCGGCGAACCATGCGCCGGTGCGTCCATAGCCGGTGATCACCTCGTCGAGCATCAAAAGCACATCGTGTCGCTTGCAGATGCGGTCGATCGCCGGCCAGTAGCTTTCCGGCGCAATCTTTACCCCGCCCGCCCCCATCACCGGCTCGCCGATGAAGGCGGCGACGGTGTCGGGGCCGGCCTCCAGGATGGCGTCCTCGACGGCCTTGGCCGCGCGCAGGCCGAAATCATGGTCGCTTTCGCCCCGCCGGCGCAGTTCGAACGCATAGGGCGGCATCACATGGTCGATGTTCGGCACCGCGCCATGAAGCTGCTCGTGCATGGCGCCCATGCCGCCAAGCGAGGTGCCGGCGACCGTCGAGCCGTGATAGGCCCACTGGCGCGAGATGATGCGGTTCTTCTGCGGCCTGCCCTCCAGCGCCCAATAGTGGCGCACGAGACGCAACGCCGTGTCATTGGCCTCGGATCCCGATGAGCCGTAGAAGACCTGGTTGATGTTGTCCGGCGCGAGTTCCGCCAGCTTCCGTGCCAGAAGCACCGGCGTCGGCGTCGAGCAGCGGAAGAAGGAGTTGTAATAGGGCAGTTCCTTCATCTGCTCGAACGCCGCCTCGGCCAGTTCGTCGCGGCCATAGCCGATGTTGACGCACCACAAGCCGGCCATGCCGTCGAGGATCTCCCTGCCCTCGGTGTCGTAGACAAAGGCGCCGTTGGCGCGCGTGACGATGCGCGAACCCGCTTCGCGCAGATCCTTGTGGTCGGTGAAGGGATGCAGATGGTGCGCCGCGTCCATCGCCTGGAGCTGGGCAAGCGAAAAATTCCGGTACGTCATGTGAGTGTTCTCTCCGTTTGAAGGTTTTCGGCGGGTGCCGAACGGTGGTTCAAACCGAGACGGGCGGCGAATATCCGATGCGCGCGCACAGCCGCAAAAGCTCCGCGTGCCGCGTGCGCGGCGACGGATTTTGCGCCGGGAAAGCCGGCCAGTGCGGGTGGCGCTCTGTGTTCATGCGGCGAGTTTAGCCCCGGGCGCATTGTCGGCACAAGCGTCGCTGTCGCGACAGAGCATGTGTCGCATCTGTAGCGCTAAGGGTCGCCAGGCCGGCCTACCCACGCGGCATTTGCCGCCATCATGCGGGCAACAGCATTTTGCAGTCAGGCGGAAACACCTGACGTCCGCATAAATGCGGAAAAACAAAAAGATAGAGCGTCCATTGTGCGTTCGAATGGGCGCACGGCGCTCTAGCGCCGCAGCCGAAAAGGATCATCATGACCGACGATCTCGCCACCGCCGATACGCTTCCGGGCCGCTCACGCCGTGGTGGACGCGCCGGAAAACGCAGCGGTTCGAGTTCGTTCGAGCAACCGGCCTTCCGGCAATTGGTCAACCCCTTCGAGCCGACGCGGATCGTCTCGGAGGATGAGTTGGAAGCGATCCACAACGCCTCTTTGACCGTGCTCAAGGATATCGGCGTCGAGGTGCTGCACGACGAAGCGCGCGCCATCATGAAGGCGCATGGCGCCGATGTGCGCGAAGACACGCACCGGGTGCATTTCGACCCGGCGCTGGTCCTCGACTTCGTCGCCCATTGCCCCAGCGAGTTCGACGTGCATGCGCGCAACCCCGCGCACAATCTGCGCATGGGCGGCAGGAACATCATCGTCGCCGAAATGGCCTCGGCGCCGAATTGTTCCGATGTCGACCGCGGGCGCCGCCCCGGCAATCAGGAGGATTTCCGCAACTTCGTCAAACTCTCGCAGATGCACAACATCGTCCAGTGTCAGGGCGGCTACCCGGTCGAGCCGGTCGACATCCATGCCGGCATCCGTCATCTGGAATGCCTGCGCGACATCGTCACGCTGACCGACAAGGCGTTCCACATCTATTCGCTCGGCAAGGAACGCAATCTGGACGGCATCGAAATCGCCCGCATCGCCCGTGGCGTCAGCCGCGAGCAGTTCGAGAACGAGGTTTCCTGCTTCACCATCATCAACACCAATTCGCCACTGAAGCTCGACATTCCGATGATGGAGGGCATCATCCAGATGGCCAGGCACGGCCAGGCGGTCATCGTCACCCCGTTCACGCTGGCCGGCGCCATGGCGCCCGTCACCGTCGCCGGCGCGGTGGTGCAGCAGAATGCCGAGGCGCTGGCAGCACTCGCCTTCGCGCAGATGGTCAGGAAAGGCGCGCCGGTCGGCTATGGCGGTTTCACGTCGAATGTCGACATGCGCTCGGGCGCGCCGGCCTTCGGCACGCCCGAATACATGAAGGCGCAATTGCTCGGCGGGCAGCTTGCCCGGCGCTACGCCATTCCCTATCGCAGCTCGAATGTCTGCGCCGCCAACACGGTGGACGCGCAGGCGGCCTATGAAAGCGTCTTCTCGCTGTGGGGCTGTGTCCAGGGCGGAGCCAATCTGATCAAGCATGCGGCCGGATGGCTCGAGGGCGGATTATGCTGCTCCTACGAGAAGATGATGCTCGACATCGATCTGTTGCAGATGATGGCCGAGTTCCTCACACCACTCGACCTCTCCGAGGACGCGCTCGGCGTCGAGGCGATCCGTGAGGTCGGTCCCGGCGGCCATTTCTTCGGCTCGCCGCACACGCAGGCGCGCTACAAGACGGCCTTCTACGCGCCGATCATCTCCGACTGGCGCAATTACGAGAGCTGGGCGCAGGCTGGCTCGCCGACCTCCATCGATCACGCCAACCGGCTGTGGAAGGAGCGGCTCGCCATGTATGAGCCGCCGCCGATGGACGAGGCCATTCGCGAAGAACTCGACGCGTTCGTCGAACGCCGCATCCGCGAAGGCGGCGCGCCGACGGATTTTTGAGAGGTCTTAATGAGGCGCAGTCGACCCCCACTCCGATCCGCTTCGCGGACCACCTCTCCCCCGCTCGACGGGGGAGAGGAAGCGCTGGCGGAGATCGTCGGCACCCTTCCTCTCCCCCCCCCGGGGGGAGAGGTGGCCCAAAGGGACGGAGTGGGGGATGGCGCAACGCGAAGCCGTAGAACAGCCGGCACCACGAAGCGCGCAAGACAACTGCGCCAGAGTGGCAACGAAGCCGAGGCCCTGCTTTGGCTCGAGCTGAAACGCCGCGGGCTGGGTGGTTTCAAGTTTATCCGCCAGTTCCCCATCGGGTCCTACTTTGCCGATTTCGCCTGCCGCGAACGACGGCTCGTGGTCGAGATCGACGGCAGTCAACACGCCGACAGCGCCTATGACCGCCGCCGCGATGAGGATATGCGGCGGCGTGGCTTCTCCATCTTGCGTTTCTGGAGCCTCGATATTCTCAAACAGCGCGCTGCGGTTTGCGAAACCATCCTTGCTGCTCTCGACGGTCGACTGAGCGAAAACGTTGCGGCACCAGACCTTCGCTACGTCCATACCGTCAATCCACCAACTTTAAAGACGGGGACAACTCCATGAAATATCATGCAAAAGCTGTGATCATCGGCGGTGGTGTCGTCGGCTGCTCGGTGCTCTATCATCTGGCCCGCGCCGGCTGGCAGGACGTGATGCTGATCGAGCGTTCGGAGCTGACCTCGGGGTCTTCCTGGCATGCGGCCGGCGGTTTCCACACGCTGAACGGCGATCCGAACGTCGCCAAGCTGCAGGCCTATACGGTGCAGCTCTACAAGGAGATCGAGGACCTTTCGGAACAATCCTGCGGGCTGCACCTGACGGGCGGCGTGATGCTGGCCGACAGTCCCGAGCGCATGGATTTTTTGCGCCTGGCGCACGCCAAGGGCCGCTATCTCGGCATGGAGACGGAACTCATCACGCCGTCGGAAGCCAAGGCCATGTTCCCGCTGATGGACGAGCGCCATTTCGTCGGCGCCATGTGGGATCCGGTGGAAGGCCATCTCGACCCGTCGGGAACGACCCATGCCTATGCCAAGGCGGCGCGCAAGCTGGGCGCGGAAATCGTCTTGAGAAACCGAGTCATCGAACTGACGCAAGAGGTTGACGGCACTTGGAATGTCGTCACAGAGCAAGGCACGGTGAAGGCCGAGCACGTGGTCAATTGCGGCGGGCTGTGGGCGCGCGAGGTGGGCCGCATGGTCGGCCTCGAACTGCCGCTCCTGGCGATGGAGCACATGTATCTTTTGACCGAGCCGATGCCCGAGGTAGAGGAATTCAACCGCGCGACCGGCCGCGAGATGATCGGCGTGATCGATTTCAAGGGCGAGATCTACACGCGCCAGGAACGCAACGGCATTCTGCTCGGCACCTATGAGAAAGCCGCCAAGCCCTGGTCGCCGCGCCAGACGCCGTGGGATTTCGGCCATGAGCTGCTGGAGCCCGACATCGACCGCATCGCGCCGTCGCTGGAGGTGGGATTCCGCCATTTCCCGGCGCTGCAGAATGCCGGCATAAAGCAGGTCATCAACGGCCCCTTCACCTTCGCGCCGGACGGCAACCCGCTGGTCGGACCGGTGCAGGGGCTGACCAATTTCTGGTGCGCCTGCGCGGTGATGGCCGGCTTTTCCCAGGGCGGCGGTGTTGGGCTGGCGCTGGCGAACTGGATGGTCGACGGCGATCCGGGCTTCGACGTGTGGGGCATGGACGTGGCGCGCTTCGGCGAATGGGCGAGCCTGCGCTACACCAACGCCAAGGTGCGCGAAAACTATTCGCGGCGCTTTTCGATCCGCTTTCCCAACGAGGAGCTGCCGGCGGCCCGCCCGGCACAGACCACACCGCTCTACGACATCATGAGCCGCGACAACAATGCGGTGATGGGCGACAGCTGGGGGCTGGAGACGCCGCTTTGGTTTGCGCCGAAAGGCACGGAGGCGAAGGACATCGTCTCCTTCCATCGCTCGAACGATTTCGAGCATGTGGGCAATGAGGTGCGCGCCGTGCGCGAACGCGTCGGCGTCACCGAGATCGCCAATTTCGCCAAGTACGAGGTATCCGGCCCGGGTGCGGCAGATTTCCTCAATCGCCTGATGACCAATCGCATGCCGAAGCCCGGCCGCATCGTGCTGTCGCCGATGCTCAACGCGTTCGGCAAGCTGATCGGCGACTTCACCATAGCCAATGCCGGTGGCGACCGTTTCATGGTGTGGGGCTCGTCGGCGGCGCAGATCTATCACATGCGCTGGTTCGAGAAGCATCAGCCGAAGGATGGCTCGGTGCGCATCCACCGCTTCGACCAGACGCTGGTCGGCCTGTCGATCGCCGGTCCGCAAGCGCGGGCGGTGCTGGAGCAACTTGTCGACACCGATGTATCGAAGGACGCTTTCCGGTTCATGGATTTTCGCGAGATGGCCGTGGCCGGCGCTCCCTGCATGGTCAACAGGCTCACCTATACGGGCGATCTGGGCTACGAAATCTGGATGCCGCCCGCTTATCAAAGGCGCGTCTATGAAGCGATCAAGGCAGCCGGCGCGGCATTCGGCATCGTCGATTTCGGCATGCGGGCACTGCTGTGCATGCGGCTTGAGAAAAATTTTCCAACCTGGTTCCGCGAATTACGGCCGATCTACGGTCCCTTCGAGGGTGCGATGGAACGGTTCATCAAGCTTGAGAAGAACGATTTCATCGGCCGGGAAGCAGCCGCCCGCGAACTCGCCGAAGGGCCGAAGCTGCGCCGCGTCTCCTTCATGATCGAGGCGGGAGACGCCGACGTGATGGGCGACGAGCCGATCTGGGCCAAGGTGGGGACCAGGGATTTCGGCACGGTGGAGAAGCCGCATGGCTATGGCGCACCGCGTTTCGACGCCACCGGCAAACAGATCGATGGCGGCGTTGCGAACGGCCATGAAGCGGACGCCGCCGCCATCCGTGGCATTCAGGACGGCGACTGGCGCGTCGTCGGCTGGGTGACCTCTGGCGGCTATGCGCATCATGTGGAGAAATCCATGGCGCAGGGCTATGTGCCGGCGGCGCTCGCCGAGGATGAAGGCGACGGCCTGTTCGAGATCGAGATTCTCGGCCAGCGTCGCCGAGCACGGATCAATACGCTGCCGCCGTTCGATCCGGAAGGGGAGCGGATGCGGGGCTAACCGCGCTCATCCGGCGCAACAGGGCCACGGCCTCGTCCGGCGTGTCGCGCGCGGTGATGTATGGCAGACCCGGGCGCCGCGCGGTCCAGCCAACGGCCCGCAGGTGCCGGGCCGCCGGTTCGAATGCCTGCGCCAGCATCCAGGACCGGCAGTCGATGGCGCAGACGTCCGCCTTGCGCGCCGCGACGGAACGGATCGAGGCGCGATGCGCGCCCGTCATGATGCGCGGGGTGAAAATGTCGAGGCCGGCGCCCAGCGCCTCCAGATCGTTGGACAGGGCGAGCAGGCCGGACATGGAAAGCGGATCATTGTAGGCGAACCGCTTGCCGCGCAACAGCGCGACGGGAATTTGCGCCGTTCCGTCGGCCGGCGCGGCGACCGCATCGCCTGCATCGCCGGCGCGCATGAGAATGACGCTCGAATAGAATGCGCCCTTCCCACCTTCGCAATCGGAATAATCGGGCTGACCGACGAGCTGGACATGATCCTGCAAGCCGGTCTGCATCGGGCCCCAGCAGGTCTGGGCGAACAGAAGGCGCGGATCGCGCCAGACGGCGAACAGGTCGTTGCAGGGCCGGGTCAGTTCCGCTGGCGCATCTATGCCGCCCGCATGCAGCGCATCGCGCAGCCTGTGCCATTCGGCATCGACCTCGGCACGGCGTTCGGGCCAATCATACATGGGCAAGGCAGCGATCAAGGGGTTCATCCCGCCATATCCGGCGATAATCGGCGCGATGGCAAGCAAAACTATTCCTTGGCGGGCTTGGCCGGCACCGGCACGCTGCCCGCCCCACCGATGGAGCGGCCGCGGGCGCGTGGGCTGAAGGCGCGCGGTTGGTCGGCCGCGCGGCGCAGCACGGGATGCGGCACCGGCTCCTTGGCGCGGAAGGCGAAGTCCTTCAGCATTGCCCAATAATGGGGATAGGCATAGCCGCCATTCATCTCCAGCCAATGCCTGCGGCGGGCGCGGAACAGCGCCGGCAGACGATACCAGGGCGCCGTCGGCATCTTGTGATGCACCAGATGCAGGTTGTTGTTGAGGAAGAGGAGTGCGAGCGGCGAGCGCTCGACGATGATGGTGCGGCCATCCGGCCGCTCCGACCATTGGTGTTCGGCGAAGGTGCGCACGGAAATCAACGACTGGCCGAGCCAGGCGGGCACCAGAACGTAAAGCCACAAAGGCATGGAAAACCCATAGGCGATGAGCGGCATGACGATCGCCAGTCCCGCCAGATGCAGGATCCAGGCCTTGCGCACCGACCGGTCGCCCTGGCCGATCAGCTTCGCCTCGGACGCGACGAAGCCGATGTTCATGATGAGCGGTCCGAGCACGAAGCGGCCGATCATCGTGTTGTTGACGGTCAGGACCGCCTGCGCCCAGCGCGGCAGTTCCTCGTAGTGCCAGAGCGCCTTGTAATAGCTTTCGGGATCCTCGAACGGATCGGTCAGGCGCTCATCGGCGTGATGGCGCAGGTGCAGGGCCTTGAAACGACGGTAGGGATAGACGAGGCCGACGGGCAGAAACACCAGGGCTTCGTTGAACCGGGCGCTGCGCGTCGGGTGGCCGTGCAGGCACTCATGCATCAGCGATGACTGCAGCGCGACAGTGATTGTCAGGAGCGCCATCGCCGCCAGAGGCCATTGGGGCCACAGCAAGCAGCCGGCCGCCAGCCACAGGCCATAACAGGCGAAAACGAGAATAAATGTAGGCCATTCAATCGCCGGGTGGCCGCCGCCCCGACGCTTGGTCGTCATGCTCATTGCTGTCCCAATTCTGCGCCGCACCCAAACCCGCAACAGCGGCGCTCCTGATTCCTGACAGGAGAATGTCAGGAGCGCCGGCCGACCTCAATGCGAGAATGCGCACAAAACGTTGACAATGCGCATACAACCTATCATTTGTTTACCAAGAGCTACATTTGCCAGATGAAGTCATCGAATCCGGGATCGAATGGAAAGAACATCCGTCGACAAGCGCGATCTCTCCGGCACGTTCCGCGAGCGGCTCAAGGGCCTGCTGCAGCGTTCGGGCCTCAATCAATCGGCCTTCGCCGCCGCTGTCGGGATCGACCGGTCGGCCCTGTCGCAACTTCTCTCCGGCACCTCGGCGCGCCTGCCGCGCGCCGAGACCCTGCTCAACATCGCCGCCGAGCACCAGGTGTCGCTCGACTGGCTGCTTGGCCTCAGCCAGGATGAGGGCATCACCGGGGAATTGCGCCAGAGCCTGGAGATCACCGAGGCGGAGGGCGGCTTCAACGACACGCTGCTGGCCAAATGGCACGCAGAAGCGGTCGGCACGAAAATCCGCTACGTGCCGGCCGGCATTCCCGATCTCCTGCGCACCGAGGCCGTCATCCTCTACGAGGCGGAGGCGATGCCGCAAAGCAGGACAACGCAGATCAGCGAGGCGCAATACCGGGTCGACTACAACCGGCGTCCGGAGACCGACATGGAAGTCTGCATGCCGCGCCAGACGCTGGAACTGTTCGCCAAGGGCGAAGGCCTGTGGCGCAACCTGCCCGAACATGTGCGCGCCGAGCAGACCGTCCACATGGCGCGGCTGCTCGACGATCTCTACCCGACCTTCCGCCTGTTTCTCTACGATGGGCGCAAGCGCTACTCGGCGCCGTACACGATTTTTGGCCCGTTCCGGGCCGCGCTCTACATGGGCGGCATGTATCTGGTGCTGAGCGCCACCAGTTCGGTCACCACGCTGACGCGCCATTTCGACGGGTTGATCCGCGGCGCCGAGATCAACGCGCATGAGGCGGCCGACTTCGTCAAGGGCCTGCGGCTGGGGTAGAAAATGCGCGGCGGAGAAGACAGTTGCATTGACCTGATATAAAGACTTGTTTATATCCTTATCTTTCGACAACAACTCCGATGAAATCGAAGGCCGCCGCCATGCAAAACCCCATTGACGCGCTCATCGCCGAAAAGGGAATCCTGCTCGCAGACGGGGCAACAGGCACGAACCTGTTCGCCATGGGCCTCCAGTCGGGCGACGCGCCGGAATTGTGGAACGAGCAGGCGCCGGAGAAGATCGAGGCCCTGCACCAGGGCTTCGTCGACGCGGGCGCCGACATCATCCTGACCAATTCCTTCGGCGGCACGCGCCATCGGCTGAAGCTGCACCATGCGCAGGACCGGGTTTTCGAGCTCAACAAGAAGGCGGCCGAAATCGCCTGCGCCGTGGCGGCCAAGGCCGGGCGGCGCGTCATCGTCGCCGGCTCGGTTGGCCCGACGGGCGAGCTTCTGGTGCCGCTCGGCGCCATGACCTATGAGGACGCCGTCGCGGCCTTCGCCGAGCAGATGGAGGGCCTGAAGGCCGGCGGCGCGGAGGTCGCCTGGATCGAGACCATGTCGGCGCCCGACGAAATCCGCGCGGCGGCCGAAGCGGCGATCAAGGTCGGCATGCCCTACACCTACACCGGCTCTTTCGACACGGCGGGCCGCACCATGATGGGACTGGCGCCGAAGGATATCCACGGCGTGGTCGACGGGCTTGCCGATGCGCCGGTCGCGGTCGGCGCCAATTGCGGCGTCGGCGCGCCCGACATCCTGGCAGCGCTCCTCGACATGTCCGAGGCGAAGCCCGAGGCGACCATCGTGGTCAAGGGCAATTGCGGCATTCCCGAGTTTCGCGGCACTGAAGTTCATTATTCCGGCACACCCGAGCTGATGAGCGAATATGTCCGTCTGGCCGTCGATGGCGGGGCGAAGATCGTCGGCGGCTGCTGCGGCACCTCGTTCGAGCATCTGGCCGCCATGCGTGTCGCGCTGGACGGGCACAAGCAGCCGGCGGAGCGCCCGGGCATCGCCGAAATCGAGGCCCGCGTCGGCCCGATGCGCAACAAGAGCGCCGCGCAAAGCGGTGCCGCCAGCGCACCGGCCGGCCGGCGCACGCGCCGCACGCGGGGCTGACGCCAGGCCACTGGACCAATCGAATCCGCCTTGCCTGCCGATGGCAAGGCATTAAAAGCGTTTGATCGCCGAGGGCATTCTCCTTCCGCGTCAGTTTTCGGCCGGCGTCGAGACTTCCGCCAGCCGTCACGAGGTAGACGACATGACGGTGCTTGCCTCCGGCGCTCGCGCGCCGGCCAATCCGTGGATCGCGGAAGTGCGCGCTACGCTCGCGCTCGCCTGGCCGATGGTGCTGACCAATCTGGCGCAGATCGCCATGACCACCACGGACGTCATGATGATGGGACGGCTCGGGCCGCAGGCGCTGGCCGCCGGCACGCTCGGCTACAACCTCTACTTCGCCCCGCTGATCTTCGGCCTCGGCCTGCTGCTTGCCGCATCGCCGATGATGGCGAGCGCGCTCGGCCGCAAGCTGCATGCGGTGCGCGACGTGCGGCGCACCGTGCGCCAGGCGCTGTGGCTGGCCGTCGCCGTGTCGATCCCGATCTGGCTGATCCTGTGGCAGGCGGAGGCGTTCCTCGTGTGGATGGGACAGGACCCGGCACTGGCCACGGTCGCAGCCAGCTATGTGCGTTCGCTGCAATGGGCCGCCCTGCCCTTCTTCGGCTATGTCGTGCTGCGGTCCTTCATCTCGGCACTGGAGCGGCCCGGCTGGGCGCTCGGCATGATGTTCATCATGGTCGCCTTCAACGTCTTCGCCAATTGGTGCCTGATGTTCGGCAATCTCGGCTTTCCAGCGCTCGGCGTGCCGGGATCGGGCATCGCGACGACACTGTCGAGCGCGATGATGTTCTTCGGCATGGTGGCCGTGGTGTCACTGGAGCGCCGGTTCCGCCGCTTCCAGCTTTTCGGCCGCTTCTGGCGTTCCGACTGGCCGCGTTTCCGCGAGCTTTTACGCCTCGGACTGCCGATCGCCGGCTCGATGACCTTCGAGGTGACGATCTTCAACGCCGCAGCGCTGCTGATGGGCCTGATCAGCGCCCCGGCTCTGGCCGCCCATGCCATCGCCATCCAGATCGCCTCGATCAGCTTCATGGTGCCGATGGGGCTTAGCCAGGCCGCCACGGTGCGCGTCGGCCGCGCCTTCGGCGCCGGCAGCACCGAGGCCATCACCCGCGCCGGCTGGACGGCCTATGTGATCGGCGTCGGCTTCATGGCGCTGATGGGGCTGGTGATGATCCTGATGCCGAAAGTGCTGATCGGCGGGTTTCTGGATCTCGACCTGCCGGAGAACCAGGTGGTGATCCAGCTCGCCGTGTCCTTCCTGGCGCTGGCCGCCCTGTTCCAGATTTTTGACGGCGCGCAGGCGGTCGCCGCCGGCATGCTGCGCGGGCTGCACGACACCAAATGGCCGATGATCTATTCGCTGCTGGGCTATTGGGGCATCGGCATGACGCTCGGCGTCGTTCTGGCCTTCCCGCTGGAGTTCAACGGCGTCGGCATCTGGCTTGGCCTGGTCAGCGGCCTGGCGGTGGTCTCGGTCATGCTGTTCGTGCGCTGGCAGCGCCGCAGCATGCTCATGCCCTGGCTTTACCGGCCCCCGGCTTCTTAAACGGCTTTCGCTTCGCCTCGTCGATCAGCATGTTGGCGACCTGCATGCGGATCATCGCATTGGCGCGCAGATGCGCCGGCACCCGGTCGGGGTGATTGAGGAAAGCGAAGTCACGGCGCAGCCGGTCGAGATTTTTCGGAGCGAACCCCGCGGAAAGGCCCAGTTCCTCGGCGATCTTTTCGGGATCCGTCGAGGGCAGTTTCGCGGCCGGCTTGGGCGGCTTCTGCGGCCGCGCGCCATCCGGGCGCGGCGCGGCCTGATGGGCGCGGTACTCGGCCTCGGCCCGCTTGTCGGTGAAATTGATGCGGCCGGAATGAAGCTCGTCGGCGACCGACAGATAGTCGAGCGAACGCGGCGGCCCGGCGACATCGGCAGCCCCAGTGTCCTCGGTGTCCTCGCTCAGAAGCTCGTCAAGAAATGCCGCAAAATCGCGGCGCGCCCCCGTCGCCATGCCTCTTGTCACCCTTGAACCGCCGGCCTGCCTTGTGCTGCCAAGGCGGATTGTTAGCCGCAGGCGGTTAAAAAACATCTGCCGCGCAACAGTCTATTTGAAGCATCGGCGAAATGCACGCGGCGCGGATGATGACATAATGCACCCATGCTGGCGGTTTTATTATCGATTCCGATTCGCCGTTCCTTCCGATAGGCTCGCGCTCGCCGAACGCAGAGGAGATCCCATGACGAGACCCGCAATCGTGACCGCCGTTCTGATCGCCGCCCTGCAGACGCCGGCATTGGCGCAGGACGCCTATCTCGACGACAGGTCGAGCCCGGAGGCGCTGCTGCGCTCCCTGTACAACGCCGTCAATCGCCAGGAATATGCGCGCGCCTTCGACTATTTCTCGACACCGCCGGCCGCCAGCCTCGATACCTATCAGGAAGGCTTCGCCGACACGGACCGTGTGACGCTGGCAACCGGCACCACCACGTCACAGGGCGCGGCGGGCAGCATCTATTATGCGCTGCCGGTGGCGATCCGCGCCACGGCGAAGGATGGCGGCGAGCAGGTTTTTGCCGGCTGCTACACGCTGCGCCTCTCCAACCCGCAGATCCAGGGCACGCCCTACACCCCGATGCACATCGAAAAGGCCGCGCTGAAGCCTGCCGAAGGCGACCTGGAGGATGCGCTGCCGGCAAGCTGTGGCGAAGGTGATCCGGTCGAAAGCGATGTCGTGCTGGCTGATGCCAAGGCGCTGTTCGCCTCCGCCTATGGCCAGACCTGCACGGCGCCGAGCGATACGGCGGAGGCCGAACCACGGGCCTATTCGATCCCGTTCAACTATTCATACGAGAGCGAGGACACGCCCAAGCACGAGGCGCGTCTGTTCCGTTTCCATTGCGATCGCGGCGCCTATAACGCGTTGCATGTCTACCTGATGGCAAATGAGGAAGGCAGCGTATCGCTGTTGCAGTTTGCGACGCCCGAGATCGATGTCCAGTACGAGAACGACGACACCGACGGCAAGGTCGAGGAGGTGCGCATCATCGGCTACAAGGCCGACCGCCAGCTGGTAAATTCCGACTATGATCCGCAAACGCTGACGCTGACCTCCTATGCCAAATGGCGCGGCATCGGCGACGCGTCGGCAAGCGGCACGTGGATCTTCCGCGAGGGCAGTTTCTCGCTGGTCAAGTATGACGTGGACGCGTCCTACAATGGCGAGGTCGATCCCATCACCCTGCTCGACTACCACACCGGGCCGTAGAGCATTTTGCAGTCAGGTGGAATCACCTGGCGTCCGCATAAATGCGGAAAAACAAAGAGATAGAACTCAACGGCTGGCCAGCATCCAGTTCAGCGTTTCGCGCCAGTCGGTCATGCGGATCGGCGTGCCGTGCGTGCCGGTCTCGAACCGCACGAAGCGGGCCGGATAGTTCGACGCGCCCTGGCGGATGCGGTTGAAGAAGGCTTCCTGCTTGTCGACGGCGAACACCGGGTCGCGGCTGCCATGGCCGAAGAAGACGGGCACGCGCGCGGCAAAGGCCGGGCTTTTCAAGAACGCCTCGTCCCACATTGATCCCAACAGCAACAGGCCGCCGAGACGACTTGCCGTTTTTTCATCGCGCGCCAGCGCCCAGCACAGCGCGCCGCCCATCGAGCCGCAGGCGACGAAAACGGGCGCAGCCGGCGAGCGGGCTGCGTAATGGGCGATCAGCGTGGCGATCTCGCGGGCGCCCTGGTCGGCGAAGTCGGAAAAGTCGGGCGACAGATACAGCCCGCCGCTGTTGGCCATCAGGTTCTTGATGCGGTTGAAATTGCCACCGAAGGTGAAATCGTCGGCACCCTGGCGGCGACTGCCGCCCTGGCCATGCAGGTAGAGCACGATGGCGCTCGCGTCTTCCTGCGCGCCAACGGCGATATGGCGAATGGTGCCGACCGGCGTTTCCAGCGCCAGATCCTGCTGCATACGGCGCACTCCGGTGGAGATGTAGCGTCCATTGACCCGCTTTTCGGGAATGTCGTCGCGCCCGTTGATGTCGCGCATCTCGCGATAGTCGACGACGCGGTAGGCGCCGTCGCCGCTTGACGACAAGAGGGCCGGATAGGCAAACAGGCGATCCTTCTGCGGGACGAGTTCAAGCGCCTGCGCCGGCAGCAGTGATGCGGCCGCAAAGAGCGCCAAGAAAACCACGTAGTAACAAAGGCTTGCAGGAGAAATCGAACTCATAGAGTCAGCACGCCGCCGGCTTGCTCGAGCGCTTCCGGCGTGTCCACGTCAAGGTGGGCGGCAGCACCGATCTCCACGTCGATGACGGCGAAAAGCCCTTGCTCGACCACATGACGGGCGCCCGTATCGCCCCGCAGGCGCTCGATCTCGGCAAACAGGGCGCGCGGCAGAAGCACGGGATTGCCGCGCTTGCCATTGTGCGTGGCGCGCACCACGCTGTTGCCGCCCGCCTTGCGGAAGGCATCGATCAACCGGTCGAGAGCGCTCGCTGCAATGCCGGGCATGTCGGCCAGCACGATCAAGGCGCCGGCGGCATCCTCCGGCAGCGCCTTGACTCCGGCGCGCAGCGAGGTCGACAGGCCATCCGCATAGGCCGGATTGACGACTTCGAGCAGATCGAGCCCCTGCAGCGCGGCGCGCAGACGGTCGGCCTGATGGCCGAGCACGGCAACCGCACCGTCGGCATGGCTTCGGGCAAGCTCGATGGCTGTGCGGCGCACCAGGGGCGTGCCGGCGAAATCGGCCAGCAGCTTGTTGCGCGCGCCCATGCGCCGCGACTGGCCGGCGGCCAGCAGCACGCCCCACACCGGCAGGGGCCGCGCCTGCCGCAATGTTTCGCGCGGCTGCGGGCGGGTCGGAATTTCCGCCAGGAGACCGCCGACGCCCATGCCTCCCATGTCCGACGCCGAAACGTCGAGGTCAGCCATCAGCCGGTCGAGAATCCAGTCGAACCCGTTGATCTTCGGGCTGCGGGCGCAGCCGGGCGCGCCGATCACCGGCTTGCCGGCAATCTCGCCCAGCACCAGAAGGTTGCCCGGATCGACCGGCATGCCGACACGCTCGACATGCCCGCCGGCGCGGCGGATGGCCGCCGGGATCACGTCGTCCGCATCGCAGACCGCCGAAGCACCGAACACCAGCAGGAGATCGCTTTCGTCAACCAGAGCACCGATGGCGCCAGCGACGGCCTCTTCCTCGTGCATCGGGCGCAATTCGCGGCCCACCGTGCTGCCCGAGCGCGCCAGGCGCTCGGCGGTGATGCGCGTCGTCTTATCGAGCACGCTCGTCTTCAGGCTGGGCAGCACCGTTTGCACCACGCCGATACGCCGGGCCGTGAAGGGCCGGACGGCGAAGGCTTCCCGGCCGGCCACGGTCTCGGCGGCTTCGGCGACGCGCGCTTCGGCAACGGCGAAGGGGATGATCTTGACGGTCGCCACCATCTGCCCGGCGCCGACGGCGGCGAAAGGCGACAAGGTGGCGATGGTGATCGCCGGATCGACCCGGTTGAAGGCGTCGATCACCGCCTTGTCGACGGTGAACAGGCCGGCGGTGACCGCGTAGAGATTGACCCGCCCCGTCGAGGGCGCACGCGCATTGATGCCCGGCGTGACGAAGAGGCGCGCCAGCCGTTCGGCCGCCGCATCCTCGCCGAGATCGCCTGGAGCCAGACGCGCGGCGACAACCGTCTCGACGCCCGCTGCCTTCAACGACGCGATGTCCTCAGCCGTCAGCCGGTGCGCCTTGCGCAGCCGCTTGTCGCCGGCGAGCGTCGCGTGCGCCAGAACCGCGCCTTCCGCATCGTCGATGGAAACCGGCCCGAATTTCACGCCGCCTGTTCCTTGCCAGTTCCATCCTTGGCCATCAGCCCGCGCGAGCGCAACGCGGCGATGACCGAACCAAGCACGGCCACGGCGATCTCCGCCGGGGTCGACGCCCCGATGTCGAGGCCGATGGGCGCTTCGATGCGCGCGACGGCTTCGCTTTTTGCGCCGGCGGCCATCAGCCGCTCGACCCGCTTGGCGTGGGTTTTGCGGCTGCCGAGCGCACCGATGTAAAAACATTCCGCCTTCAGCGCCGCCAGGATGGCCGGATCGTCGATCTTCGGATCGTGGGTGAGCGCGGCCAGCGCCGTATAGGCATCGAGCGGGGCGCTTTTCAGCACCTCGTCGGGCCATTCGGCATGCAGGTCGACGCCGGGGAAGCGGTCGGGCGAGGCAAAGGCCGTGCGCGGGTCGATGATCGTCAGGTCGAAACCGGCGATGCGGGCCATCGGCGCCAGCGCCTGGCTGATATGGACGGCGCCGATCACCACCAGGCGCGGCGGCGGCAGGTGCACGTTGAGGAAGAAGCTGTTGCCGTCGATCTCGACGGCACCCGAGCGGCCCGAGCGGAAGGCGCGGGCGACGGCCTCGCCGAGGCTACCTGCCACCGGGTCGCCCTCGCGGATCACGCGGTCGCGGCCGTCGGTTAGTTCGGTCAGCAGGATCGCCGCCCGGCGCTCACGGCGCAGCGCGTTGAGTTTTTTCAGCGACAGCGGATCCACTAGCCGAGCCTTTCGACGAAAACCTTGATGCGGCCGCCGCAGGACAGACCAACTTCCCAGGCGGTCTCGTCGGCGACGCCGAATTCGAGCATGCGCGGCGTGCCTTGCGCCAGCACGTCGGCGGCCTCGGCCACGACAGCGCCCTCGACGCAGCCGCCGGAGACCGAGCCTTCGAAATTGCCCTCGGCGTCGATCACCAGATGGCTGCCGACCGGGCGCGGCGCCGAGCCCCAGGTCTCGACCACGGTGGCGATCGCCACATCACGGCCGGCCTTCATCCAGTCCTCGGCGATCATCAGCGGATCGTCCTGACGGGTTTGTTTGCCGAACTGTTCATTTGTGTCAGACATAGGCATTTCTCCCACTTCCCATATGGGCATGCTGATGGCCGGGTGCCAAGTCCCCGCGGAGCGTGGCCGTGCCGACGAGGGCGGCACAAAGGTCCGACAGCGCGTCGAGCGTGTGGACCGGGCGCAGTTCGTCGACATGCGGCAGCATGGCGCGCATGCCCCGCGCGCGCGGCTCGAACCCCTCGAAGCCGAGCAGCGGGTTGAGCCAGATCAACCGGCGGCAGGATTTGTGCAGCCGCTCCATCTCGCGCGACAAGACGTCGATGTGGTCGCGCTCCAGCCCGTCGGTGATCAGCAGGACGATCGCCCCCTGCCCCAGAACGCGGCGCGACCACAGGCGGTTGAACTCTTCCAGCGCCGCGCCGATGCGCGTGCCGCCCGACCAGTCGCGTACCGCCCTCGACGCCTCGGCAAGCGCCTCGTCGGGATCGCGGCGGGTGAGCGGGCGGGTGATGTTGGTGAGCCGCGTGCCGAAGGTGAAGCTCGCCACGCGGCGGCGCTTTTCGGTCAATGCATGGAGGAAATGCAGGAAGATGCGCGAATACTGGCTCATCGAGCCGGAGATATCGACAAGTGCGACCAGTGGTGGAGAAACGCGCCGAGGCGAGCGGAATTTGGGCAGGATCAGATCGCCGCCGGTCCTGAGACTGACACGCAGCATGGCGCGCGGGTCGATACGGACGCCGTGCGGATCGGGCCTGAAGCGGCGCGTCGCCACCCGGTCGAACGGCAGGACGAGATCGCGCAGCGCAAGCCGCGCCTCGGCCAGTTCCGCCGCCGACATCTGGGCGAAATCCTTGTTGCGCAGAACCTCCATCGCCGTGAAGGAGAGACGCGCGTCGAGCTCGAATTCGGGCCGCTTGCGCAGAATGCCGCGGCGCTCCTCGTCCAGCGCATCCTCGGCGCGGCGGTCGGCGGCGCGCGGCTTCTCGCGCAGCACCTCGGCCTCTTCGCCATCGTCGTCCGCGGCATCGTCGCGATCCTCGCGGCGCGCCCAATAGAGACGGAACGCCGCCTCGAACAGCGCATGGTCCTCGTGGCGCGAGACCAGCGTCGCGTGCAGGGTCCAGTAAAAATCCTCACGCCGCTCGATGCCGACCGCGAGCACGGCCTGGATGGCGTCCATCACGGCGGCCGGACCGACACGCATGCCGGCGCGGCGCAGCATGCGGGCAAAGCCGACGATCCGGTCCGCCAGACGCGCGGATTGCGGCTGGTTCATGGTCGTTGTCCTGTCGCTGCCGGGCGTCATCCTAACCGGCCTTCACCTCGTCGAGGATGCGCCGGCCCTCGCCTTCCTCCAGACGCGCAATGTCGTCCTGGTATTTCAGCAGCACGCCCATCGTGTCGGACATGGTCTCGGCGTCGAGCCGATCCTTGCCGAGCGCCGTCAGCGCGGTTGCCCAATCGAGCGTCTCGGCAACGCCGGGGGCCTTGAAAAGGTCGAGCTGGCGCAGTTTCTGGACGAAGGCCACCACCTCTCCGGCGAGCTGCCGGTTGGCATGCGGCGCCTTGCGGACAAGGATTTCCAGTTCGCGCGCGGCGTCGGGATAATCGACCCAGTGATAGAGGCAGCGGCGCTTCAGCGCGTCGTGTATCTCGCGCGTCCGGTTGGTGGTGATGACGACGATCGGCGGCTCCTCGGCGCGGATGGTGCCAAGTTCGGGAACGCTGACCTGGTAATCGGACAGGACCTCGAGGAGATAGGCCTCGAACGCCTCGTCGGCCCGGTCGAGCTCGTCGATCAGGAAGACGGGCGCGCCGCCAATGCCGCCTTCCAGCGCTTCCAGCACCGGGCGGCGGATCAGGTATTTTTCGGAGAACACGCCGCTTTCCATCTCCGAGCGGTCATGGATGCCGGCGGCTTCCGCCATGCGGATCTCGATCATCTGGGCGGCGTAATTCCATTCATAGACGGCCGAGGAAACGTCGAGGCCCTCATAGCACTGCAGGCGGATCAGCCGGCGACCGAGGCCGGCGGCCAGAACCTTGGCGATCTCGGTCTTGCCGACGCCCGCCTCGCCTTCGAGGAACAGCGGGCGCTGCATGGTCAGGCTGAGGAACAGGACCGTCGCCAGGGCACGGTCGGCCACATAGCCGCCGGCGGTCAGCAGTTCCAGCGTCTCGTCGATGGATTGCGGCATGCGGTGGGGTTTTGCGTTTGACATCGTGCCCCTGTGCGTTTCTCGTCGCTCTACAATACCCGGTAACCGCGATCATGATAGATGAGCGGGCGCAAATTCGCGCCGATGCTGAGACCCGCGACGCGGCCGAAATAGACCCGGTGCGTCGCCAGATCGAGCGTTTCGACGATGTGGCAGTCGAACACGGCGACCGAACCCGGCAGGGTCGGCGCACCCGTGGCGATGGTTTCCCATTCGGCGAGCCCGAAACGGTCCTCCGGCGGCAGGCCGGTGAGGCCTGAGAAAGCGTTGGAAATCTCTTCCTGGCCGGCGGCCAGCGTGTTCAGCGCGAAGACGCCGTTTTCAACAAAGCACGCATTGTTGGGGTTTTCGCGGTTGAGGCAGACGAGCACGGTCGGCGGATTGTCGGAGACCGAACAGGCGGCGATGGCGGTGACGCCGCGCCGCCCGGCGGGGCCATCGGTGGTGACGACGTGCACGGCGCCGGCAAAGCGGGCCATGGCGTCGCGGTAATGGCGCGGCTCGATCTCGTTGGTCTTCAGCACAATCAAATCTTCCAGCTCTTCACGTGCGATATAGGTTTGGACAAGAGCCTTACCAAGGAGACGGCGGTGCCGACAGGCCAAATCGGCAGAAAGCAGTACGCCACGAGCCATGGTCCGCCGCGTGGACCCGCTTGCCGGCGAGGCGATGGCGCTTTACCAGTTCTGCGGCTTTTGGGTTTAAGCTGCCGTGCGGGCGGCCTGATTCTCATGCTAGCGGTCTGACCGAAACAGATGGTATCCATCTGTTTCGACAAGTCAGCCCACAAGCTATTGATCTGGTGGGGCGATTTTTCCCAACAGATGGCAACATCTGTTGGGATCGCACCACTACTGCGTGACCATCAACCGGGTGATCGATCTCCAGACATGCGTTGCCTCGCTCTCATCGTCCTGTTTCATCTGGCGGCCCTGTGGCCGCTGCAGGCGCGCGCCCAGGAGATGTCGATCGGCGTGGCCGCACCGCTGAGCGGCGGATTTGCAGCACTGGGACAGCAGATGCTCGACGGCGCGCGCGTGGCGGCGAAACGCCAGGGCCTGGGGGAGAATGCCATCGTCGAGGCAGACACCTCCTGCAGCAGCGAGGGCGCCGTTGAGGCCGCGCGCATGCTGATCGATCGCAAGGTCAGGATCGTCATCGGCTTCCTGTGCACGGACGCCATCGAAAGCGCCCTGCCGCTGTTCAAGGAGGCGGGCATCCCGGTCGTCACGCCGGGTGTGCGGACCGCGACGCTGACCGATCAGCGCGAGCGCACCGGCTGGCCGGTGTTCCGCATCGCACCGCGTGCCGATGCCGAGCGCGAGGCGATTGCCGCCATTCTCGTGCCGCGCTGGCGCGAGGTATTTTTCGCCATCGTCGACGATGGCACGATCTACGGGCGGGAACTGGCGGAAAATCTGCGCGTCGCCGCCGAACTGCGCGAGTTGAAGCCGGTCTTCGTCGACACGTTCCGGCCGCAGCTCGACAACCAGATCGGGTTGGCGGGACGGCTGAAGCGCGCCGGCGCCACGCATATCTTCGTCGGCGGAGACCGCAGCGACATCGCCATTCTGTCGCGCGACGCCAAAGGCATGGACTATGCCATTACGGTTGCCGGCGGCGAGGCGCTGCGGGCCGAAGACAGTGTGGTGCCGCTGGCGGTCGGCACGCTGATGATCGGCCTGCCGCGCTGGGCCGACATCGCCACGAAGGACGCCCTGGCCACATTGGCCGAGGCTGAGGTGGAGCCGGACGGCTACGTGCTGCCGGGCTTCGCCGCCGCCGAGATCGCCGTCGCGGCCATGCGCGATGCGGGCGCCGATGGCGCGGTTGGCGCGGCGCTCTCCTCCGGCTCCTTCGCAACGGCGCTGGGGTCCCTCTCCTTCGACGCCAAGGGCGATGCGACGACCGGTTTCTACCGCCTGTTCCGCTTCGACGGCGAAAGCTTCGTGGAGGTGCAATGATGCGGCGCCCGGGGATGTGGCGTACAGGGTCGCGCAACCTGATCACCGACGTTGCCGGGCTGACGGTCGGCAACCATTCCGACGCCGTCGTCAAGTCGGGCGTCACGGCCATCGTCTGCGACCAGCCGGCGGTGGCCGGGGTCCAGGTTCTGGGCGGCGCGCCGGGCACGCGCGAAACCGATCTGCTCGAACCGCACAATCTGGTCGAGGCGGTCGATGCCGTTACGCTGTCGGGCGGGTCCGCCTTCGGCCTCGATGCCGCCGCCGGCGTCCAGGCGGCCCTGCGCGAAATGGGCAAGGGATTTGAAATCCTCGGCTTTCGCGTGCCCATCGTGCCGGCGGCGATCCTGTTCGACCTGCCGAATGGCGGCGACAAGGACTGGGGCCGGTTCCCGCCCTATCGCGATTATGGTTTTGCCGCTGCAATGGCAACGGGCGAGGATTTCGCGCTCGGCAGCGTCGGGGCCGGCGCCGGCGCCACCACCGCCGGCCTGAAAGGCGGGCTGGGGTCCGCCTCCACCGTGCTCGACAACGGCATCACGGTCGGCGCGCTGGTGGCCGTCAACGCGGTCGGTTCGGTGACCATCGGCGACACGCCGCATTTCTGGGCGGCACCATTCGAGATCGGCGATGAATTCGGCGGGCTCGGCCTGCCGCACCCCCTGCCCGCCGACGCCCAAGCGGTGATCACCAAGATGCGCGCGGCCGCCGGCTCCAACACGACGATCGGCGTGATCGCCACGGATGCGAAGCTGGACAAGGCAGCGGCGAAACGGCTGGCGATCGCCGCCCATGACGGGTTCGCCCGCGCCATCTGGCCGGCGCACACGCCGGTGGATGGCGATCTGGTCTTT
This sequence comes from Nitratireductor soli, assembly GCF_001050155.1. Lineage (GTDB taxonomy): Bacteria > Pseudomonadota > Alphaproteobacteria > Rhizobiales > Rhizobiaceae > Nitratireductor > Nitratireductor soli. The sequence continues at coordinate 131,761 of NZ_LFVY01000012.1, read as the reverse complement.
GCACTCGCCACGGGCCGCAACCAAACGCCGCTCGATCTCGCCGACATGATCGATCTTGGCGCGGCGGCGGCCAGCACCATGGCGCGCGCCATTGCACGCGGTGTTTACGCGGCACCAGCGGCTGAAGGTGATATAAGTCCGGCATGGGAGACGCGGGCCGGCCGGTGGATGGCCGAGCGCAAGGCTGGTGCAAAGCTTCAATTGAAATGAAGGCTTTGCATTCATTTCAATTGAAGCAAAGTTGCACTAGAATCAATATTTTAGTGGCCTGCTGGTCCCAGTCCAAACCTTCGGTTTGGCTGGGGCAGGACACTAAGAAAGGATCGTAACCATGAGACTTCTTCGTTTCATCGCCGGCGCGGCGCTGTTCGTGATGGCCTGCGGCGCGGCGCGGGCGGGCGACACGGCAACGGTGGAAATGCTCGGCTTCAGCGCCGATGGCGACATTTTCGCCTTCGAGGAATACGGCGTGCAGGACGGTTCGGGTTTTCCCTATGCCAACCGCTATTACATCAACACGACCAATGACAGCTTCCTGCCCGGCACGCCGGTGCGTGTCAGGCTGGACCAGGAGGGCGCGGCACTCGCCGATGCGCGGGCGCAGGCGCGCGCCCAGGGCCAATCGGTGATCGACGACGCCATCCTTGCCGAAAACCGCGGCTTCACCGCCGGCTGGAACGCCGTGACGGAACTTTCGACCGACCCGTTCCGCCTGGAGGTCAACCCACGGCCGGTCTTTCCGGCCATAGACGATGCGCTCGAGTTCCGCCTCGCCGAACTGCCCATGCCGGATGCCGCCGAGTGCCACGGGTTCGGCGAAGCGGTGGGCTTTCGCCTGACGCGCATCGGCGTGGCGCCCGGTACGCAGAGCGATGTGGTGCACGAAGACACCACCATTCCAACGAGCCGGGGCTGCCCGCTCGGCTACAGCCTGGCCGGCGTGCAGACTTTCCATCCGGCCGGCGGTGCACCGGTGTTTGCCGTCATCATCGCCATCCGGGCGCTTGGCTTCGAAGGCCCGGACCATCGCTTCATCGCCATAACGGGCCAGCTTTGAGGCGATGACTTTTCGGCGCGGCAGCTCGCGACGGCGCACATGACCGGCCTGCTCGCCGCCGCCGGCCAATGGCTCCCCTCGCCCCGCCTGGCGCTCCTGGGCGCGCTCGGCTGGGGTGTGCTGATGGGCCTCAACGCCTTCGGGTTCCTGTGGCTGTCCGAATGGCAGACCCCGCGGCGGGCCGCCGCCGTCACGCTGATCTTCGCGCTTGGCGCGGCGACCGCCTTTCCCATCGGCCATGTGGCCTACCGGATTTTGTGTCGGGGCGACCGTGCCGAAACCCGTTTTGCCGCTGCTTTCCTCGCCTTTTCCCTCGCCACGGTCGGCGCAACGGCCCTCCTTTACGCGTTGCAGTACCGTATCTATTACGCGCAATGGCATGGCGACCTGTTGTCGCTCCAATGGGCCTTCGAGTTCGTCTTCACAACGCTGGGCGCGTTCTATCAGTTTGCCGTGCTCGGGCTCAGAATCTATTTTCCCTGGGGATTTGCCGCCCTTTTCCTGCTCAGCATCCTCTATGCGGCCAAGCCGCGTTGAGCAAAGCGTCCACCTCTGATACGGAAGCGCCAACTCAATCGCAACGAAGGCAAGGCACGCATGATCCCGCGCTATTCGCGGCCGGAAATGGTCGCCATCTGGTCGCCCGAGACCAAGTTCCGCATCTGGTTCGAAATCGAGGCGCATGCCGCCGACGCCATGGCCGAACTCGGCATCGTGCCGAAGGAAGCGGCGAAGATCATTTGGGACAAGGGCGGCAAGGCCGTTTTCGACATCGACCGCATCGATGAGATCGAACGCGAGACCAAGCACGACGTCATCGCCTTCCTGACGCATCTGGCCGAAATCGTCGGTCCGGAAGCGCGTTTCGTGCATCAGGGCATGACGTCGTCCGACGTGCTCGACACCTGTTTCAATGTGCAACTGGCGCGCGCCAGTGACCTGCTTCTCGCCGATCTCGACGCGCTGCTTGCCGCGCTCAAGAAGCGCGCTTTCGAGCACAAGGACAGCGTCACCATCGGCCGCAGCCATGGCATCCATGCCGAACCGACCACGTTCGGCGTCAAGCTGGCGCAGGCCTATGCCGAATTCGAGCGCTGCCGCGAACGGCTCGTCCACGCGCGCGAGGAAATCGCCACCTGCGCCATTTCCGGCGCCGTCGGCACCTTCGCCAACATCGACCCGCGTGTCGAGGAGCATGTGGCGGCCAAGATGGGCCTGAAGCCCGAGCCGGTGTCCACCCAGGTGATCCCGCGCGACCGGCACGCCATGTTCTTCGCCACCCTTGCCGTCATCGCCTCGTCGATCGAGCGGCTGGCGACCGAGGTGCGCCATTTGCAGCGCACCGAGGTTCTGGAGGCGGAAGAGTATTTTTCACCCGGCCAGAAGGGTTCGTCGGCCATGCCGCACAAGCGCAACCCTGTGCTGTCGGAAAACCTGACCGGCCTTGCCCGCATGGTGCGCGCCTATGCGATGCCGGCCATGGAGAATGTGGCGCTGTGGCATGAGCGCGACATTTCGCACTCTTCCGTCGAGCGGATGATCGGCCCCGATGCGACTGTGACGCTCGATTTCGCGCTCGGCCGCCTGACGGGCATGATGGAAAAGCTGGTCGTCTATCCTGAGACCATGCAGAAGAACATGGATCGCTTCCGCGGCCTCGTTCATTCGCAGCGCGTGCTTCTGGCGCTGACCCAGGCAGGCGTCAGCCGCGAGGATTCCTACCGCCTCGTGCAGCGCAACGCCATGCGGGTGTGGGAACAGGGCGCGGACTTCCTGGAAGAACTGCTGGCGGACAAAGATGTGCGCGCCGCACTTTCCGAAGAGGAGATCCGCGACAAGTTCGACATCGGCTACCACACCAAACATGTGGAGACGATCTTCCGCCGGGTGTTCGGCGAAGCGTAAACCTCAGGCCACCGCCGGCGCGACGCGGATCAGCGTGCCCCACGGATCGGCGAATTCCTTCTGCGCGGTGGCGGCGCTGCTGCGCAGTTTCACCCAGGAAAGGCCGGCCCGATGCGGGTCGCGCTTTGCTGCGCCGGCGCTGCGCCAGGAATTGGCGCCGATGTGGTGGTGGTAGCCGCCCGTCGCCAGGAACACCGCCTGATCGCCATAGCGCGCCATGGTGTCGAAGCCCTGGGCTTCATGCCACCATTCCTCGGCGGCGGCCGGATCGCCGACGCGCAGGTGCACGTGGCCGATCACCGTGTTTTCCGGCGCGCCCTGCCAGCCTTGATCGCCATCCGGCAGCGTGCCGAGCAGGCTCTGGAAATCGAGCGGATTGGTCGCCATGGCGATGCCTTCGGCGGTCTTCGACCAGCTTTCGGGCGCCCGGTCGGCGTAGATCTCGATGCCGTTGCCTTCCGGGTCCGACAGGTAGATCGCCTCGCTGACCAGATGATCGGAAGCGCCTTCCAGCCGCAGATTGCTGTCGCGGGCAAACAGCGCCCAGCGCGCCAGGTCGGCACGTTGTGGCAGGAGGAAAGCCGTGTGGAACAACCCGGCTTCACGCGGATTGTCCGGGCTGGCCGAGACGTCCTCCTCGATCTCCAGAAGGGTACGCCCGCCGGCGCCCAGGGCAATGACGCCGGCCTGCCGCGCCAGCTCGGCAAGGCCCAGCGTGTCGCGGTAGAATTTCGCCAGCGCATCGCCGTCGCGCGCCTTCAGGCCAACGCTCGATACGCTGACGGGCCGGGTTGCTGCGAAGGGTAAATCGTTCATTTTCAATCTCCTGAGGCTCGATCCTGACAGATCGAATCACCTGCCGGCAGGTCACGGATCGCGCTAGACCGGTTCATCGTTTCGCCTATAGCTGGACCTATTTCGCAACACCCGCAAGCACCGGACTTCGAACAGCCTGTTCACTATATTGATACCAATACAGAATTCTTGTTCAATTTTATCACTTGATGAGCACCGCGTCCTGGAACGGTTGCATCGGCGCCGCCGCATGGCTACATGCGCGGCCATGAAAGCATCAGACGCCGACATTCTCATCATCCCCGGCTACACCAATTCGGGACCGGAGCACTGGCAGACGCGCTGGCAATCGCGGCTGTCGACGGCGCGCCGCGTCGAGCAGGACGCCTGGTCGAAGCCGGTGCGCGAGGATTGGGTGGCAAAGGTCGCCGAAGCGGTCAACGAGGCAAAGAAGCCGGTCGTGCTGGTCGCCCATTCACTGGGCGTCGCCGCCGCCATCCAGGCGATCCCTGAATTCCGCAAGCCGGTGGCCGGCGCCTTCCTCGTCGCGCCGCCGGATGTGGCCAATCCCAAAATCAGGCCGAAGCACCTGATGACGTTTGGGCCCTATCCGCGCGATCCACTGCCCTTTCCGTCGATCACCATCGCCAGCCGCAACGATCACTTCAGCGCTTTCGAAACGGCGAAGGACATCGCCGCCGCCTGGGGCTCGATGTTTCTCGATGCGGGCGAGTCTGGCCATATCAATGCCGAATCGGGCTTTGGCCCGTGGCCCGAAGGCTCGATGACCTTCGCGCATTTCCTGCGTCAGCTTTAACCCATCGCCGTGATGGAACCACGTGCGGCGTCGAGCATGGCCGTGGCGCCGCGCGCCATATAGGCCGCTTCCGAGCCAAGCGCAAAAAGCCGGTAGCCCATTGTGTGGTATCGTCCGACGAGCCGTGGATCGACCACGTAGATCGCCGCATGCTTGCCGGCGGCGCGCGCCTTTTCGGCGATCGACGCTATGGCCGGCATCATCTCTTCCAACGCAGGATCGACGACCCGGCCCTGCGACCAGGCGATGGAGAAATCCGACGGCCCGACCAGCAGGCCGTCAATGCCGTCGACAGCCAGGATCGCATCGACCGCGGCAAGCGCCGCGCGCGTCTCGATCATGGCGAAGGCCAGCGTTTCGCGATTCGCGGTTTCGAGCCATTTCTGCGCGTCCGCCGCGCCCTGTCGCGGCATGGCGAAGCTTGGCCCCCAGGAACGGGCGCCAACGGGCGGGTATTTCATCGCCGCGGCGAAGGCTGCCGCGTCCTCGACCGTATTGATCATCGGCGCGATCACCGCTTCGGCGCCGAAATCGAGCGCCCGGCTCGCCATATCGAACCGCCCGACGGGAATGCGCACCAGCGGATGCGCACCATGCAGACGGACCCCGGCGATGCCGCGCAACACGCTGTCCTCGTGATGACCGCCATGCTGCATGTCGAGCGTCACGGCATCGAAGCCGAGCCCGGCAACCAATTCGACGGTCAGCGAATCGGGAATGCCGGACCAGGCGGAGAAGACCGTTTCACCGGCCTCGAGCCGTGCAGCGAGCGACATGTGATGCTACTCGCTTTTCACCTGCTCGATGGCCTGGTTGAGCAACTCGTCCATGGTGCGGCGAAGCTGGTGGTCGGACTGGTCGACGCCGGCCGCATCGAAATCCTTGCGCACCTTGCGGAACACGTCATGGTCGCCGGCTTCCTCGAAATCGGAGTTGACCACTTCGCGTGCATAGGCTTCCGCCTCGTCGCCGGTCTTGCCGAGCTTTTCGGCAGCCCACAGGCCAAGCATCTTGTTGCGGCGCGCCATCGCCCTGAACTTCATGTTTTCATCGTGGACAAACTTGTTTTCGAACGCGTCCTCGCGGTCTTTCATATTGGCCATCCTAACGTCCTCCGGCTCGGGCACCGCCGTGGCGATGCGAAGAAACAACTGGGTTGGAAAGCAAAAACCAGAAGGCCCGCCCCGGGTCAATACGCTCGTTTGGCGCAGGCGCGCGTTTCCGCGCATGGGAGAAAGACGCCGGCAGGAGCAAATGGCAATTGTGGTGCGGGCGGGTTTGCGCTAGAGACCGCGTGACATAACGCATCTTCAAGAAAAGCCGCGCCGCGAAGCTTCCTCGCGAAGCTTTCCCGTCAAGGCACCAGGGAAAGCCATGAACCGTCGTCGCCGCATCTACGAAGGCAAGGCCAAGATCCTTTACGAAGGACCGGAGCCGGGCACGCTGATCCAGTTCTTCAAGGACGACGCCACCGCCTTCAACAAGAAGAAGCACGAGGTGGTCGACGGCAAGGGTGTGCTGAACAACCGGATCTCGGAGTATATTTTCGAGCATCTGAACCGCATCGGCATTCCGACGCACTTCATCCGCCGCCTCAACATGCGCGAGCAGCTGATCAAGGAAGTCGAGATCATTCCGCTCGAGATCGTCGTGCGCAACATCGCCGCCGGTTCGCTGGCCAAGCGGCTCGGCATCGAGGAAGGCACGGTCCTGCCGCGCTCGATCATCGAGTTCTACTACAAGGCCGACGCGCTGGACGACCCGATGGTCTCCGAAGAGCACATCACCGCGTTTGGCTGGGCGAGCCCGCAGGAGATCGACGACATGATGGCGCTTGCCATCCGCGTCAACGACTTCCTCACCGGCCTGTTCCTCGGCGTCGGCATCCAGCTCGTCGATTTCAAGATCGAATGCGGCCGGCTGTGGGAAAACGACATGATGCGTGTCGTCGTGGCCGATGAGATTTCGCCTGATTCGTGCCGGCTGTGGGACACGGTCACCCAGGACAAGATGGACAAGGACCGGTTCCGCCGCGACATGGGCGGTCTCGTCGAGGCCTACCAGGAAGTGGCGCGCCGTCTCGGCATCATGAACGAGAACGAGCCGCCGCGTTCGGGCGGCCCGGTGCTCGTTTCCTCGAAGGACAACAAGACGCGCCACTAGATTGCGCGGAAGACGGACAAGCAGGGAGTTTCATCGTGATCAAGGCCCGCGTCACCGTGACGTTGAAGAACGGCGTGCTCGACCCGCAGGGCAAGGCGATCGGCGGCGCCCTGTCGACGCTCGGCTTTTCCGGCGTCGACAGCGTGCGCCAGGGCAAGGTGTTCGACCTAGAACTTTCCGGGTCGGACAAGGCCAAGGCCGAGAGCGAACTGACCGCCATGTGCGAGAAGCTTCTGGCGAACACCGTGATTGAAGACTACACTGTCGCCATTACCTGAGGTTGCGCTCTGGAGATGGGAAAAATGGTCGAGGCGACAAACGAGTTCATGTTTGAGCTCCTGAAGAAGATGCAGGAGCGTTTCGACAAGGTCGACTTCGCGCTCAGTGACTTGAAAGCCGAAGTGAACAATCTTCGCGGCACCATGGTCGCCGTGCATGGCGATATCCACAATATTTACGGCACGCTGGCCCGCCAGGACCAGCGTCTCGACCGCATCGAACGCCGACTTGAACTGCGCGAAATGGCCGAAGGCCCTCAGAACCTCTACGATCCGAGCTCATGAAATCAGCCATCATCCAGCTTCCCGGCCTCAACCGCGACCGCGACATGATCGCCGCCTTGACCAAGATTTCCGGCAAGGCGCCGCAGACGGTCTGGCAGACCGAGACCGAACTGCCCGATGTCGACCTGATCGTCATTCCCGGCGGCTTCTCCTACGGCGACTATCTGCGCTGCGGGGCGATCGCCGCGCGCATGCCGGTGATGGCCGCGGTGGCCGAGAAGGCGCGCCAGGGCGTGCTGGTGATGGGGGTGTGCAACGGCTTCCAGGTGCTGCTCGAAATGGGCCTGCTGCCGGGCGCGCTGATGCGCAACGCGTCGCTGAAATTCGTCTGCCGCGAGGTCAAGCTGGAAGTCACCAACGCCAACACGGCCTTCACGCGCGGCTACCAGCCCGGGCAGATCATCCGTTGCCCGGTCGCCCATCATGACGGCAATTATTTCGCCGAACCCGAAACACTGAAACGGATCGAGGGCGAAGGCCAGGTTGTCTTCCGCTATGCGGAAGGCACGAACCCGAATGGGTCCATCGACGACATTGCCGGCATCATCAGCGAAAGCGGCAATGTGCTCGGCCTGATGCCGCATCCCGAAAACCTGATCGAAGCGGCGCATGGCGGAGACGATGGGCGTCCGCTGTTCGAAGGCCTGCTCGGGAAAGCTGCCTGATGCGCCGCGCCGGCCGGCCTGGTCGGGTCACCGGTTCTCGTTTTGGCGGATTGCAGGGCTGCGCCGTTGCTGCGCTCCTGGCTCTCGCGGCCTGCCAGAGCGAGCCGATGGGCGGCCCCATGGCGCTGGAGGTCTCGGCGTCGAACCCGGTATCGGCCCTGCAGCGCATCAACAACACAGGCGCAAAATGCTGGATTCGTTCGGGCGATCGACATTTCCGCGGCCTGCACATGATCCCCGAACTGGACACCACCGCCGGCCGGCCACGACTGTTGATCATGCGTACGGACAAGAGGCAGGGCCTGCCGCTGCTCGTCATCGAGGCGTCCGGCGCGCCAACGAAGATCGTCACCTACGGCCCCCTCACCTCCAGCGCCACCGGCGCGCGCGTCAATTCGGACATCATGCGCTGGTCGAGCGGTCCGGACGGCTGCTAGAGCGTAGCGCTCTCATTCGGACGCACGGCAGAGATGTTTTTGGGGGAGTTTCATGGCAAAGCTGCTGAACGTCGCGGGACTGGCGATCGGCCTTTTGGCCCTCGTCCTTCAGTTCAGCCTGACGATCCCCGCCTCCATGGCGGCGGGGCGCAGCCTGGCCGGTTCCGTGGTCTTCTATTTTTCCTACTTCACCATCCTGACCAACATTCTCGTCGTGCTGGCGCATGCGGCCGCCCTGTTCGGCAAGCCGGCGTTCTTCGCCAGGCCCGGCGTGCGGGCGGGGATCGCCGTGGCAATCGCGGCGGTGGCGCTCATCTATTGGGCGTTGCTGTCGGCCATCTGGGAGCCACAGGGCCTGTTCCTGCTTTGCGATGTTCTGCTGCACTATGTGACGCCGGCGATCTTTGTCCTGTGGTGGCTTACCGCCGGCGCGGATGGCAGCCTTTCCTGGCGGCACATACCGCTCTGGCTGGCCTACCCGGTCGCCTATGCGGTCTATGTGCTGCTCAGGGCGCCGATCGCCGGCGAAGTGCCTTACCCGTTTCTCGACGCGTCGGTCATCGGCTGGCCGAGCGTGCTGTTCACGCTCGTCGGCGTCGCGCTCCTGTTCGCGCTGCTGGGCAGGCTGGCCCTGACGGCAGACCGCCTGCTGGGCGGCCGCGCGGCGAAGACGAAAAAAGCCTGACCCCCGATCCATCATTTTTGTCTTTCCGCATTTATGCGGACGTCAGGTGAAACCACCTGACTGCAGAATGCTTTACAGCGCCGCGCGTCTTATCAGACGCGCAAAGGACGCTGTAACACCTTGAAATGATGCATGTTCGTTATCATTCAAATGAATCCATTTGAATGCGACATGCATTAGTCCCAGAACGGCCGCGATCCCTCGCGCTGCGCTTCCGAACGCTTCACGCCGATATCGCACAATTGCTCATCCGTTAGTTCCAGCAGGTCAAGACGGCTGCGACGCTTTCTCATGCACCCCTCGACGTAGCGCGCAAGGGCGACCAGCGCCGAGAACAGTGTCTGTTCTTCAGCCCGGCGCGATGCGGAAGGTCTGCATTCGCCATTCATTGTCTCATTTGTACCCATTGCTTTGCTCGCAATCCCTGTCAATTGGAACGATTGTCCCTATGCATTGACCTGTGAAATGATACAATATAAGAATTGTCACCATGACAAATTGGCTGCCAAATCTCGCCCAAGGATCCGGCCCGCTTTATCTGCGGCTGGCCGACCAGATCGAAGCGGACATCGAGCGCGGGGCATTGGCGCCCGGCGCGAAGCTGCCGCCGCAGCGCAATCTGGCGTTCGATGTCGGCGTGACCATCGGCACGGTGAGCCGCGCCTATGCGCTGGTGCGCGAACGCGGGCTGGTCAGCGGCGAAGTGGGCCGAGGCACCTATGTGCTGTGCGGCACGCGGCCGAGCTCGACGCCGCCGGAAGTTGGAGCCCAGCCCTTCGGCGGGACGCGCGGCGCGGTCATCGAGCCCGGCAAGTTGCGCATGGATTCGACCGCCGCGCCCGATATTGGCCAGGCGGCGCAGCTTGAACGCCTGACGCGCGGCATCCTGCGCGATCATCCCGAGGACATTGCCAGCTATACCCGCACGCTGCCGCCGCACTGGCTGGACGCCGGCAGCGCGTGGCTGGCCAATGCCGGCTGGACGCCCAAGCCCGAAACCATCGTGCCGACACTCGGCGGCCATGCCGGAATTCTCTCGGTCATCGCCGCCATGACGGTGCCGGGCGACCGGGTGGCGTTCGAGAACCTCACCTACTCGCATGTGGCGCGCAGCGGCTCGGTCATCGGCCGGCGCGCGGTTTCCGTGGCGATCGACGGCGACGGCATGGATCCGGACGATTTCGAGCGGGTCTGCGCGCAGCAGCATCCGAAAATCGCCTTCCTCGTCGCCACGCTGCACAACCCGACCCTGGCCACCATGCCCGACGGGCGACGCCGGGCCATCGTGGAGATCGCCCGGCGCCACAATGTCTGGCTGATCGAGGACAACATCTACGGCGTGCTGCTGGAAAATCCTCCTGTCCCCATCGCAGCGCTGGCGCCGGAACGGACCTTCCATGTCGGCAGCCTGTCGAAATCGGTGGCGGCGGGCGTGCGTGGCGGCTGGATTTCCTGCCCGCCGCATCAGGCCTCGCGCGTCTTGACGGCGCACAAGATGATCACCGGCGGCATGCCGTTCCTGCTGGCCGAACTTGCCGCGCAGCTCGTCATCTCCGGCGAAGCGGCCGATATCCGGCAGCGCGTCCGCGCCGAGGTCGGTGAGCGCGAAGCACGCGCGCGGCAGGCCTTCGAGGGGTACGATTTCGCCTCGCACCCGGCGGCACCGTTTCTCTGGCTGAAACTGCCGGAACCGTGGTTGTCCAGCACATTCAAGAACGCCGCCTCGGAAGAAGGCGTGCTGATCGACGACGAGGACGAATTCAAGGTCGGCCAGGCCGACGGCGCCCTGCACCGGGTGCGCATCTCCTTCACCGTGCCGACCAGTTGCGGGTCGGTCGATGACGGTTTTGCCGTCCTGCGCAGCCTGCTCGACAACCCGATTTGCGGCTTCGACAATTACGGCTGAACAAAAGACGCACTGGGAAGTGGATTATCCGGCCTCGATGCTGTAACGCAGCCGGGAAATCCCTTATGGAACCCCTTTGCAGGGACCCGCCGACCAGATGACCATTGCCAATCGCATCCCCATCACCGACGAACTGATTGCAGCGCACGGGCTGAAGCCCGACGAGTATCAGCGCATTCTCGATCTGATCGGCCGCGAGCCGAGCTTCACCGAGCTTGGCATCTTCTCGGCCATGTGGAACGAACATTGTTCCTACAAGAGCTCGAAGAAGTGGCTGCGCACCCTGCCGACCACGGGGCCGCGGGTGATCCAGGGGCCGGGCGAGAATGCCGGCGTGGTCGACATCGGCGACGGGCAATGCGTCGTCTTCAAGATGGAAAGCCACAACCATCCCTCTTACATCGAGCCATACCAGGGCGCGGCAACCGGTGTCGGCGGCATCCTGCGCGATGTCTTCACCATGGGCGCGCGCCCGGTGGCGGCGATGAACGCGCTGCGCTTCGGCGCGCCCGATCATCCCAAAACCCAGCATCTGGTGGCCGGCGTCGTGTCCGGCATCGGCGGCTACGGCAATTCCTTCGGCGTGCCGACCGTCGGCGGCGAGGTGAATTTCGACGCCCGCTACAATGGCAACATTCTCGTCAACGCATTCGCCGCCGGCATCGCCGAGACGGATGCGATCTTTTATTCGAAAGCCGAGGGCGTCGGCCTGCCGGTCGTCTATCTGGGGGCCAAGACCGGGCGTGACGGCGTCGGCGGGGCGACCATGGCGTCGGCGGAATTCGACGAGGCAACCGACGAAAAGCGTCCAACCGTTCAGGTCGGCGACCCGTTCACGGAAAAATGCCTGCTGGAAGCCTGCCTCGAACTGATGGCGACGGGCGCGGTCATCGCCATTCAGGACATGGGTGCGGCCGGCCTCACCTGTTCGGCGGTCGAGATGGGCGCCAAGGGCGACCTTGGCATCGAACTCGACCTCGACCTCGTGCCTGTGCGCGAGGAGCGCATGAGCGCCTATGAGATGATGCTCTCGGAAAGTCAGGAGCGCATGCTGATGGTGCTGCGCCCGGAAAAGCGCGCCCAGGCCGAAGCGATCTTCCACAAATGGGGGCTCGATTTCGCCATCGTCGGCAAGACCACCGACGATCTGCGCTTTCGCATCGTCCATCACGGCGAGGAAGTGGCGAACCTGCCGATCAAGGAACTGGGCGACGAAGCGCCGGAATATGATCGGCCCTGGGTCGCGCCGAAGGCTGCCGCCGCGCTCACAGGCGCTGTACCGCAAGCCGATGTGGCCGACACGCTTCTGAGCCTGCTCAACTCGCCCGACCTCTCCTCGCGCCGCTGGGTGTGGGAGCAATACGACACGCTGATCCAGGGCAACTCCCTGCAAATTCCCGGCGGCGACGCCGGCGTGGTACGCGTCGACGGTCACCCGACCAAGGCGCTGGCCTTTTCCTCCGACGTGACGCCGCGCTATTGCGAGGCCGACCCGTATGAGGGCGGCAAGCAGGCGGTGGCCGAATGCTGGCGCAACATCACGGCGACCGGCGCCGAACCGCTGGCCTCCACCGACAATCTGAATTTCGGCAATCCGGAAAAGCCGGAGATCATGGGTCAGCTCGTCCAGGCCATCAAGGGCATCGGCGAGGCCTGCACGGCGCTTGGCTTCCCGATCGTCTCGGGAAATGTTTCGCTGTACAATGAGACGCTCGGCGAGGCGATCCCGCCGACACCGACCATTGCCGGCGTCGGATTGATCGACGATTGGCACAGGACGGCACGCATCGGCTTTGCCGGTGAAGACCAGACGATCATCCTGCTCGGTGCGCCGGAAGGCTGGGGTTCGCATCTCGGCCAATCCGTCTATCTGCGCGATATTCATGGCCTTGCCGACGGTCCGCCGCCGCCCGTCGATCTGGCGCACGAAAAGAGCGTCGGCGATTTCGTGCGCGGATTGATCCGCTCGGGCGCGACGACGGCTGTTCATGATTGTTCGGATGGCGGACTTGCCGTAGCGATTGCCGAGATGGCGATGGCCTCGGGCATCGGCGCCGTCATCGACGCGCCGGAGAACGCCATACCGGCCTTCTATGGCGAGGATCAGGGCCGCTACGTGATCACCGCCGGCAATGCGGACGAGGTCCTGGCGAAGGCGCGCGCGGCGGGCGTTTCAGCCGTGGTGCTCGGCCGGACGGGCGGCGACACGCTGAAGCTCGGCGCAGCCCGCGAAATTGCCGTTTCCGCATTGAAAGAGGCCCATGAAGCCTGGTTCCCGGGCTTCATGGACTGAGAAGCGGACGTTTGAGGCCGGCGCGCACCGGCCGGCAATTGACCTTGCCCGCGCGAGCGACCATATCTCGAGGGTGCAATGATTTGGAGACACCCTGCCCCATGGCTATGAACGCGGCTGACATCGAGCGGCTTATCAAGGACGGCATCCCGGATGCCAAGGTGACGATTCGCGACCTGGCGGGCGACGGCGATCACTACGCCGCCGAGGTGGTGGCAGAGAGCTTTCGCGGCAAGTCGCGCGTCCAGCAGCATCAGATGGTCTATGACGCGCTGAAGGGCAATATGGGCGGGGCTCTGCACGCGCTGGCGCTGCAGACCAGCGCACCGGACTGAGCGCCCCGGTTGGGCGCGCAGCGAAAGAATTTTTCGGGTGGCGTTGCACCGCGCCGAATGGTGCAATAAATAACAATTGATATTCGAAGTGCCGGGTCTTGACCCCGGTCATGAAAGGATTTGCGATGAGCGGCATCAACGAATTCATCGACAACGAAGTCAAGAGCAGCGACGTCGTTGTGTTCATGAAAGGCACGCCCGGTTTCCCGCAATGCGGTTTTTCCGGCCAGGTGGTGCAGATTCTCGACTATCTGAATGTCGAGTACAAAGGCGTCAACATCCTGACTTCGGATGAATTGCGCCAGGGCATCAAGGACTATTCGAACTGGCCAACCATCCCGCAGCTCTATGTGAAGGGTGAGTTCGTCGGCGGTTGCGACATCGTCCGCGAGATGTTTCAGGCCGGCGAGTTGCAGACCTTCCTGAATGAAAAAGGCGTGACCGCCAAGGGCGCCGCCTAACACGGGCAATCGGGACCGCGCTCGCCGCGACCCTGGGCGCCCTCCTCTCGCGCGATGCGCTGGCAACCGCCGGCGCATTTTTTCGCGCCTGCGTTTTTTGCATGCGTTTGTTTCGCGTGTCCGATAGCGCCCGGCAGCCTTGTCGGTTCGGGCGGCCGACCGCGCTTTTTTTGAATGCACGTTTTGACCGATGGAGAGACGATCATGGAAAACCCCGTCGCGGAAGAAGCCGCCAAACCGGCGCACTCCCTCGGTCGTGCGGAATTCATCGCGCTGGCCGCCGCCTTGATGGCGCTCAACGCGCTGGCCATCGACATCATGCTGCCGGCGCTGCAGCAGATCGGCGCGGCGCTCGGCGTGCATGACGAGAATTCGCGGCAGTATATCGTTACGGCCTATGTCGTCGGCCTCGGCGGCGGGCAGCTTGTCTTCGGGCCGATCTCCGATCGTTTCGGCCGGCGTGCGCCGCTGTTTCTCGGCCTCGCCCTTTACATCGGCGCGGGGCTTGCCGCTGCATACGCCCCCAGTTTCGAGACCATGCTGGTCCTGCGGCTCGTGCAGGGCATCGGCGCCGCGACGACGCGCGTCATCGCCATTTCGGCGATCCGCGACGTGTTCGGCGGGCGGCAGATGGCCGAAGTTTTATCGTTGGTGATGATGGTGTTCATGGTCATCCCGGTCATCGCGCCGAGCATCGGCCAGTTGATCATGATGTTCGGCGACTGGCCGGAGATTTTCCTGGCAACCGCCGTTCTGGCGCTGGTCTTCGGCACCTGGGCGGCGATCCGCCTGCCCGAAACCCTGGCACCGGAAAACCGGCGGCCACTGACCTTCGCCTCCGTCACCCAGGGTTTCGGCTATGTGCTGACCAACCGTGTCGCGCTTTGCTACACGCTGGCGACGACCTGCATCTTCGGCGCCCTGTTCGGCTTCATCAGCTCGGCGCAGCAGATCTACACGGACGCATTCGACATGGCCGACTGGTTCCCGATCCTGTTCGCCATCGGTGCCGGGCTGATGGCGGTGTCGTCCTTCACCAATTCACGCCTGGTCGGCCGCATCGGCATGCGCCGTCTGTCGCACGGGGCGCTGATCGGCTTCACGCTGGTCAATCTCGTCTGGCTGACGATGGCTTACCTGGGCATCATGCCGTTCGCCCTGTTCTTCATCCTCTTCTCCCTGGCGATGTTTCAGTTCGGCTGGGTGGGCGCCAACTTCAACTCCATCGCCATGGAGCCGCTCGGCCATGTGGCCGGCACCGCGGCCGCCACGCAAGGCTTCATCACCACGCTGGGCGGCGGCTTGTTTGGCGCACTGATCGGACAGGCGTTCGATGGATCGACGGTGCCGCTGGCGGCCGGTTATTTCCTGGCGGGCCTTTGCGGGCTGATCCTGGTCTTGATCGGCGAGCGCGGCCGGCTGTTCCAGCCGATCAATCCACCGGTGTGAGACGGGCCGCCGGTGTAAGCCCGGCGAAATCGAACAGGTCGCGGTCGAGAAGATGAGACGGGCGGACATGAGTGAGCGCCCGGATCATCGTTTCCTTGCGGCCCGGCATGCGCGCCTCGATATCGCTCAGCATCGCTTTCATGGCATTGCGCTGCAGGCCGTCCTGGCTGCCGCATAGATCGCAGGGAATGATGGGGAAGCGCATGGCGTCGGCAAACTTCGCCAGATCCGCCTCGGCGCAATAGCTGAGCGGCCGCAGCACCATCACGTCACCCTCGTCATTGATCAGCTTCGGCGGCATGGCCGCCAGCCTGCCGCCGTGGAACAGGTTCATGAAGAAGGTTTCGAGAATGTCCTCGCGGTGATGGCCGAGCACCAGGGCCGCGCACCCCTCTTCGCGGGCGATCCGATAAAGATGACCGCGCCGAAGCCGCGAGCAAAGCGAGCAATAGGTGCTGGCCTCGGGAAGCTTCTCCGTCACCACGGAATAGGTATCGCGATACTCGATGCGATGCGGCACGCCGAGTTTTCCCAGATAATCGGGCAGGATGTGCTTTGGAAAATTCGGCTGACCCTGGTCGAGATTGCAGGCCAGCAGCTCGACCGGCAGCAGGCCGCGCCACTGCATATCCATCAGCATTGCCAGGAGGCCATAGGAATCCTTGCCGCCCGACAGCGCCACCAGCCAGCGTTCGCCAGGCCTTGCCATGGCGAAATCCTCGATCGCCTGGCGCACATTGCGCAACAGGCGCTTGCGCAGCTTGTTGAACTCGACGGTTGCCGGCGCATCCTTGAAGAAGGACGGGACATCGCCGCCGGCCGCCGTCTCGTTGTCGCCAGATTGGGCCTGTTCTGTCTTTTTCGCCAAAAGCTTGTGCATGGGCCGGCCTTCATCGAAACTCATGAAATCGCCCCTCCCTATCAGAAGCCTTGCGGCAAGGCGACTTAACGAATAGGCATTTTCAACTTTCTGCCGGCATAAACGGATCGAAGGAGATTGGCGCGCGTGGGCAAGCGGCTCGACATTCTGGTACCGTTCTTGAATGAACGGGAGACCGCGACAGAGTTCTGCGCCGTGGCCGCGAAACTCGCCGCCGAGGCAGAGGCGCGCTTTGGACTGGACACCGGCTTCGTCCTGATCGACGACGGCAGCACCGATGGCGGCGCCGCTCTCTACGAAGAGCATATGAGCGGCCGCTGGACGCTGGTGCGCCTGTCGCGCAATTTCGGCAAGGAGAGCGCCATTCTGGCCGGCCTCGACCATGCCGATGGCGATTACGTGCTGTTGATGGATGCCGATCTGCAGCACACCAACGAGGTGGCGCTGGACATGATCGGGCGCCTCCTCGCCGATCCGGAGCTCGATATGGTCTACGCCGTGCGCGCCGATCGGAACGAGAGCCAGTCGCTCGGCCGCTGGATGGCGCAGGGCTTCTATTACCTGATCAATATGGGACAGCGCTACGAGATTCCGGCCAATGCCGGTGATTTCCGCGTCATGACGCACCGTTTTGCCGCCGCCATGCGCCAGTTGCGCGACCAGCGCCGCTTCAACAAGGGGCTCTATGCCTGGGCCGGTTTCAAGCAGGAACGCATCCAATACCGGCCGGCCGAACGCCAGGGCGGAGCCAGCAAATGGTCGCGGCGCAAGCTGATCGCCTTCTCGCTCGAAGGCTTCACCTCGTTTTCCGTCGTGCCGCTGCGTGTCGTCTCGCTGTTCGGGGCGGGCGTCGCCTTGCTCGGTTTTCTCTACGGCCTCAAGATCCTGCTCGAAGTGCTGTTCACCGGCGTCGCCGTGCCCGGCTATCCCAGCCTCATGGTCGCGGTTCTGGTGCTGGGCGGTCTCAACCTGGCGCTGACCGGCCTGGTCGGCGAATATGTCTGGTCGGCGCTGAGCGAAGCGAAGAACCGTCCGAACTACATCGTCAAGTCTCTCACCCATTCGCAGGCAGAGAAGGCGCCTGGCGAGCGCAAGTCCGCCAGGCAGCACGGATGACGATGCGGAAGCTGCGCCGTGCCTGGCTGATCGCCGACGATTACGGCCTGTCGCCGGGCGTCAGCGCGGCAATCCGGGCGTTGCTGCTGCAGCACCGCCTGAGCGGCACGGGCTGCATGACGCTGTTTAACGATTGGGATGGCGAGGCACGGGCCCTCGCGACGCTCGACGGCCCATTCGCCATCGGCATGCATCTCACACTGACCGATTTCCCGGCTCTCTCCGACGGCCGGACCATGCCCGGCCTGAAGCGGCTGATCGCCGCCAGCGCTCGCCCTAACGACGAGGCCATCTTCGCCGAAGCGGACGCACAACTTGCCCGTTTCCGGCAGGCGTTCGGCCGTGATCCAGCGTTCATCGACGGGCATCAGCATGTGCATTTCCTGCCGCCCGCCCGGCGCTGGCTGATGACGCGGTTTTCCGGAATGCCCGACGAGAGACCCTGGCTGCGCGGCGCGCCGACGCTCAAGGCGGCACCCGCCGGCGTGACGGCCAAGATCGTCTTCGCCCGGCTTCTGGCGCGCGGTTTCGACACGCAGATGCGTCGGCACGGATTCCGCATCAACGGGCCGCTTTGCGGTTTCTATGACTGGCGGCGCAGCGGCGCGTTCGGCGCAGCGCTCGACCTTTTCCTGAAGAGCGCGCCGGACGGCAGCGTCATCATGTGCCATCCGGGCCAGGTCGACGATTTGCTGCGGGCACGCGACATCTTCACGGACGCGCGCGAGGAAGAGGCTGCAGCACTCGCCGCAGAGGGCCTGCCGACCCGTCTCGATGCGGCGGGTCTGGTCCTGATGGGGACCTCCGATGAATGACGGCGCACGCCCATCCCTGCCGGTCAAGCTGCGCCGCTTCGCAATGGTCGGAATTGCCAATTCGCTGATCGATTTCGCCGCCTTCAGCGGCCTTGTTCTTCTTGCCGTGCCGCCCTTGCTTGCCAATGTCCTCGCCTGGGCGGTGGCTGTCGTCTTTTCCTTCGCGGTCAATTCGCGCTGGACCTTCGTGCAGGCTGAGACCGTCGGGCGGCGCTCGTCGTTTGCCCGGTTCGCGCTCAGCGGCAGCATCATCTCGCTGGGTTCCTCCAGCCTGGCCGTGCTCATCCTGCCACCGCTGACCGGCGTCTTCGCGGCCAAGCTGATCGGCATTGCCGTCGGCGCGGTGCTCAATTTCTTCGCCGCGCGCTGGTCGATCGAGGACCGGCTGGTTTAGAGCATTTTGCAGTCAGGTGGTTTCACCTGACGTCCGCATAAATGCGGAAAAACAATGAGATAGAACAGAGCCAAGACCTCTTCGGATCAGGATGCCCGACTTGCCGGCGGGATGAAGAACAGCTCGATTTCCCACATCTTTTCGGCATTGAAGCCGGGTACGGTCAGCGCGTCTTCAGCGCTTACCTTGATGGGAAAACCCTTTGCCCGCTTGATGCAGGAGGCCTGTTCCTTGAAACAGGCGATGACGATGCCGTGGCGTGCAATGTCCTGTTCGCTGACCCAGGGCGTCAGGTCGAACGCATTGTTCTGCATCGAATAGGGGCGCGACGGCGCATAGAAGGTCGTCCCGCTTGCCAGGATCTTGTCGCCGGCCACGTAAGCCAAAGGCGTGCCGATGCGCCCGGCCCACGCCTGGTCGATGGCCAGGGCGATGGCCTTGACGGGCACTGAATTGTAGTTGGAGGTGTCCTTGGCCTCCTCGCGCAGGATGAGCGGCGACAACGCCAGGAGGCAGGCGCCATATATGACAACCGCCGCTGGAATGGCAGGCTTTTGCGCCTCCAGCCGGCCAGGCCGGACAAACATCATGAGAAAGATCGGCGCCGAGAAATAAAGCGGCAGCGCCCAGACCGAACTGAATTGCACGGCGAACACCAGACCAAGCAGCAATGTCAGCACCAGCGAGCCGAAATTGGTCCACAGCAACGCTCGTCCCAAAAGCGTATGGCGAAGCGCGTTGAACTGGCGGGTCTCGAACCAGGCTCCCCGGCCATTGCGCAATATGGCGATCATCAGCACCAGGATGACCGGTAACAGGTAGGCGAGCAGCGCGCCGATGAAACGCGGCGCGGATGACAACCCGGCCAGCGCCGAGCCGTTGCCCTGTTCGGCGGCATAGGAAAGCGGCAGGAAATCATTCTGCACCAGCCAGATCGCGTGCGGTGCTATCAGCATAACGAACACCAGGCTGGCGACCCACACGCCGGCGCCGGCAAACAGCGGACGCGCTTCGCGGTCGAACAGCATATGCAGGCAGATCGCCCCCAGAAGCGCGCCCGAATAGTATTTCGTCAGCACCGAGGCGGCCGCCAGTGCGCCGAGCACGATGGCGTCGAGGAGCTGGCGCTTTTCAAGAAAGCGAAGATAGAACAGCACCGTGCCTGCCCAGAGCGGCAGCATCGCTGCGTTGGCGTTGTATTTGAGGGCAAGGAAGGTGACCGGCGGCAGGAAGAAGAACAGCGCCGTCGACAGGACGGCGCGCCATGGATCGAGAAACCGCACGGCGATGCGCCAGCTGGCAAGGAGCAGCGCCGCGCTGTTCAGCGCCGACAGGAGGTAGTAGGCCCAGTCGGCACGCGGCAAAACGGTGAACCAGGCGGCGGTGATCCAGGCGAACAGGGGCGGATGCTTGAAATAGCCGTTCTGCCAGGCAATGCCCCAGGAATAGTTCTCCAGCATGTCGCCGAAACCGTCGAGATTGAGCTGCGTCCATGTCGCATAGACGGTCCACAGGGCCACGAAGAAGATCAGCAGAAGGGCGATCTGGGCACCCGGCGCTTTCACGAGGCTGTTCATCCGCGCACCGTTTCGTTTCCCGGTCTATCTCATTGTTTTTCTGCATTCATGCAGACGTCAGGTGATTCCACCCGACGGCAAATGTTATAGTCAAAAAAAGAAGCGCCCGGCCGATGGCTGGGCGCCCCCCATAGAATTACCGGTTGGAACCTATCAGCGCGAGTAGTACTCGACAACCAGGTTCGGCTCCATATGCACCGCGTAGGGCACATCGGAAATGGCCGGAACGCGAACGAACTTCGCGGTCATCTTGTTGTGGTCGGCTTCGACATAATCCGGCACGTCGCGTTCGGCGAGCTGGACGGCTTCCAGAACGATGGCGAGCTGCCTGGACTTTTCCTTGATCTCGATCACGTCGCCCGCCTTGCAGCGGTAGGACGGGATGTTGACGCGGCGGCCATTGACCAGGATGTGGCCATGGTTGACGAACTGGCGTGCGGCAAAAATCGTCGGCACGAACTTGGCGCGGTAGACCAGCGCGTCGAGGCGCGATTCCAGGAGACCGATCAGGTTCTCGTTGGTGTCGCCCTTGCGGCGGTTCGCCTCGTCATAGGTCTTGCGGAACTGTTTTTCCGAAATATCGCCGTAATGGCCCTTCAGCTTCTGCTTGGCGCGCAGCTGCAGACCGAAATCCGACAGCTTGCCCTTGCGGCGCTGGCCGTGCTGGCCGGGGCCGTATTCACGGCGGTTGACCGGGGACTTCGGACGACCCCAGATGTTTTCGCCAAGACGGCGGTCGAGCTTGTACTTCGCGGATTGGCGCTTGCTCATCGCATTCCCTTTCAAACAAATATACCCGGAAGCTCATGCTCCGGATGAAGGAAACGCGCCCTCCTCTGGTCTCCTTTTTCGAGACCTGACAGGGCAAGCCACGCACGCTATGCGGCCTTGCCCACGGGACACGTCAAAAAGCGCGGCGGCCGATCAGCCATCGCGCATGCCGGGTCACTAGGCCAAAGGATGGCGAAAGTCAACCGGCGCGCGCCGCGAGGCATTTCATCGCCGCGCCAGGGGGACGATCAGAACTGGAAGCCAAAGCCGGACAACAGGCGGCGCAGCGCCGGCGCCGGCGTGCCCGAGGTGAAATGCGCCCGGTCGACGATGCCTTCTCCACCTGAGGGCGGAACGCCCTCGCCGCCAGGGGGCGGCAGATCGGCGGCAAGCGACAGCGCACGGCGGGCGATGGCCTCCGAAGTGTCGATCCAGTCGACCGGCCAGGGCGCCGTCTTGCGCATGCGGTTGACCAGAAAGGGATAATGCGTGCAGGCAAGCACGACGATATCGGTGCGGCGACCATCCTGTTCGACGAAGCAGGGGGCGATTTCGGCGCCCACCGCGGCCTCGTCGACGAACCCCTCGCGCATATATTGCTCGGCAAGCCCGGCAAGGGTCTCACTGCCGACCAGCCGCACATGGCACTGGCTGGCGTAGTCGCGGATCAGGTCGCGCGTGTATTGCCGCCTCACCGTGCCCGGCGTGGCAAGCACGGAGACGAGACCCGAGCGCGTGCGCTCGGCGGCCGGCTTGATGGCCGGCACCGTGCCGACGAATATCTCGGCCGGAAAGGCCTCGCGCAGGCGGTGGATGGCCAGCGTCGAGGCCGTGTTGCAGGCAATCACCGTCATCACCGGCCGGTGCGTGTCGATCAGTTCGGCAAACAGGGCGACCATGCGCTCGAGAAGGGACGCCTCCTCCCACGCGCCATAGGGGAACGCCGCATCGTCGGCGACATAGACATAAGGCCGGCCCGGCAGGAGGATGCGCGCCTCCTTGACCACCGACAGCCCGCCAATGCCCGAATCGAAGAACAGGATCGGCCGGTTGTCCCTGTCCCGGTTCGTATCCAGGTTCATGTCCCTACCCCGCATCGGGCGCGCCCGAGCCGCGCGGCTTCCTCGGCGAAAACTTTTCCAGCGAGGTGAGCACGCCGCGCAGAACGGCCAGTTCCTCGACAGTGAAACCCGGCCGTGTCACGAGCGTACGCAGATTCTCGATCATCTTCGGCTTCTTGGCCTCGGTGCGGAAATAGCCGCGCTCATCAAGCACCCGGTCGAGATAGGCGACAAGGCTTTCAACGTGCTGTTTGGCGGCAGGTTCGGGCCGGCTTTCCACGGGCCGAACCGCCTGATCGCCGGTCTTCATCCATTCATAGGACATGAGCAGCACGGCCTGCGCGATGTTGAGCGAGGCGAAGGCCGGGTTGACCGGAAAGGTGACGATTTCGTCGGCCAGCGCCACCTCCTCATTGGTCAGCCCCCAGCGCTCGCGGCCAAACAGGATGCCCGTCTTCTGCCCGGCGGCGAACCGGGTTCGCAGTTCGCCGGCCGCCTCGACCGGACCGCGCACGGGCTTGAAATTGTCGCGTGGGCGCGCCGTCGTGGCATAGACGAAATTGAGGTCGGCAATGGCGCCGGCGGTATCGTCGAACATCACCGCCGCGTCGATCACATGGTCGGCGCGGCTTGCCGCCGCGCGGGCCTTTTCGTTCGGCCAGCCATCGCGCGGGCTCACCAGCCGCAGCTCGCCGAGGCCGAAATTGGCCATGGCGCGCGCCACCATGCCGATGTTCTCGCCCAGTTGCGGCTCCACCAGAATGATCGCCGGGCCTTCCGCGAGCATGTCCTGCTGTTTGTCTGTTCCTGCCATGACCGCTGCTGTTACAAGCTTCGCCGGCCGGGGTAAAGCACCACTGCCAGGCTCACGCGAACATCGCGTTGCGGATCATTTCGGGAATGAGGCCGACGCTTTTCAATGCATCTTTCAGCGTCCTTTGCTGGCGGCTGGTCAGGCGGTCGATGGCGATGCGGTTCGACAAGGGAATTCCAGCCGCGACGTCCGCCACCTGCTGCTCCAGAACGAGGGCAAGGAAGAAGCGGTGCGCGTCGCGCAACGCGGTCAGGTCGCCCTGCGGCATGCCCGGCAGCTCCATCAGGCTTTCAAGACGCTGGCGTGTCGAGGCGCGCGCCAGATGATGCCGGATGGCAAGCGCGCGGGCCATGGCGGCGATGGGAAACAAGCCATGCAGCTTGAGATCGAGCCGGCCGTCTTCCTGCCGCAGCCCGCCGAACAGCGTGAAAGCGCTTTTCGTCTCGCCGACGCTCTCGCCGAGAAGCTTGGCGAATTCGACGCTTTCGCCGCCCCGCTCCCACGCATGAGCGCGCAAGGCATCGACCAGCGCATGCGCGCCGTGAACAGCGCGCAGGTCATAGAAGATGTCGACGTTGAGCAGGTCCTGCGGGCGCGCCCTGACCACCCAGGCATCGACGCGGCGCCGCCACTCGGCCGCCGACCCACGCCAGGGCGGATTGCGCGCCATCACGCCACCCTGGCAGAGCGGGATTGCGGCGGCATGCAGATGGTCCGTGAAACGCACGGCGAAGCTTTCGAACCACCGGTCGGCGGCGCTGCCCGGCTCGCCCTCGGCAAAAACCAGCGCATTGTCCTGGTCGGGGGCGAGCAGGCTTTCGCCGCGTCCGCCCGAACCCAGAACCATCACGCCGAACGGGCATGGCGGCGCGCCCTCGCCGGCCTGGCGCATGTCGTCGAGGGCGATGGCGCAGGCGCGCGCCGTCATGGCGCAGAGCACGCCCGAAATGATCTCGGTAATGGTGCGGGCGTCGATCTCCTCATCGAGGAGTGCTGCGGCCACCACCGGCACGCGCGACCAGGCGCCCGCCAGATCGGCCGGGTTGCCGGCGGTTTCGATGCGCGCCTGCAGATCGACGGCGGCCGCCGCGCGAAATCTCAGGAAATCGCGCGCCGAGATGACGCCGGCAAGGCAGTTTTGGCCATCCGACACCGCAAGATGGCGGATCTTGTGCCGGTTCATCAGGCCCAGCGCCTGATAGAAGAAGGCTTCGGCGCCAATCGAGACCAGCGGCGAGACGGCGATGTCTTTCACCGGAACGGCAAGCGCCTCGGCGCCGTAGGCCGCCACGGCGCGCAAAATGTCACGCTCGGTGATGATGGCATAATCTCCGATCGGCCGGCCCGGCGCACCGTCGGGTGAGACAAGCAGAGAGCTGATGCGCCGCTCGGCCATGGCGCGGGCGGCGGCATGCGTGGTGATATCCGCGCGGATGACCACGGGCTCGGCCGTCGCCGCTTCCGCCACCCGGTGGCTGAAGGCGTAGGGGTCGATCACGCCGAGCGCCCGGCGCGCACCATCGGCGCGGCGCAGGAAGGGCTCGCTCCAGCCGGCCTCCGCCTGCTGGCGCAGCGCCTCGCGGCGCAGGCTGGAGGCGCGCTCGGCCTCGGCCACCGTGCGGATACCGCGACTGATCAGATGCGGCACCAGCGCGACGAAGATTTCGCCGGCAATGCGCGCGTCGGCATCGGCGGTGTGGCGACCGGCCGTTTCAACGCCGAGCCAGGCAGCGATGGCATCGAGCGAGGCGTCCGGCAGTTCCGGATTGACGATGCCGGCCAGCATGCGCACGCACAGCGTGCGCGGCGCCTGCCACAACAGGCCGGCGCGCGCCGCCTCGCGCTCGAGAATGGCCAGATCGAAGCCCAGCGCATAGCCGACCAGAAGCCGGCCGCGGCGAAATTCCTCGAAACGCCGCCATGCTTCGGCGAAGACCGGCGCCGTGCGCAGCATCTGGCCGGTGATGCCGTGGATGGCGGTGGAGCGCGCCGGCACCGCAATCCCGGGATCGACCAGTGTTTCAAACGTCTCGTCCGGGCGGAGGCGCCCCCCGACCAGCGCCATGCCGCCGATCTGCAGGATGCGCGCCTGCTTGACATCGAGCCCCGTGGTCTCGGTGTCGAAGGCGATCGCATTGGCGGCGATCAGCGGGGTGGCGTCATATACGGTCTTCACGGCCCGTCCGCGGGTTTCCTGGGCCGGTTCAACGTTTCACAGAAACGCTGAACCGGCCTATCTCGTTGTTCTTCCGCATTTATGCGGACGTCAGGCGATTCCACCTGACTGCAAATGCCATAGGCTTCGTTGAAACAGTGCCCAAAACCGTCGCCGATTGCACCTTGAAAGTGCAACCTGCGAAACACCCGGCCTCAGCGGAATCCTATCGATGCCGCAACTCGGGATCGGCCTCCATCTCGGGATCAAGGAAGCGCAAGCCCAGATCCGGGTCCCGGCCGGGTTTCAGGGCGCCAGAATCGTCCCAATCGTCCCAGTTCTGGAAGCAAAGCGGCCGTTCCTCCGCCAGTCGCCCCACCCGCTCTCCCCAGCTCTGCCTGAGCGCCGCGAGCCTGGCCTGCTTGTCCGCATCCTGTTCGTAGCGATAGCCATGCCCCGCCACGGCGAAGGAAAGGAACGGGCGCAGCACGGAGAAGCCCATTTAGTGCAGCGAGTACTGCATGGGCCAAAGCAGCTTTTCGATGTCGCCGCCGCGTCCACCGCGACCGAAAGAGCGCTCCGGCGCCCCCGCAGTGACGGAAAGAACGGCACGCTTCCCCTTGAAGACACCACGGCCGTAACGCCTGGTGCTGTCGTATAGCAGCCCGTTGACCAGGACGCGGTCGAACCAGCCCTTGAGGATTGCCGGCTGCGCGTGCCACCACAGGGGAAACTGGAAGATGACCAGATCGGCCCGCTCGAGACGGGCGATCTCGCGGCGGACGGCTACCGGCAGCGTTCCTTCCCGCCCGGCGCTGCGCTGCTCGGCAAGCGGCACGAACTGTTGCGGGTCGAGCCGCCGCGCATAATGCGCCGCCTTCTCCACCGGATCGAAATTTTCGCCGTAAAGATCCGATATCTCTACGGAATGGCCTCCCGACCGCAGGCTTGAAGCCGCTGTATCGCGCAGCGCCCCGTTGAAGGAGGCTGGCTCGGGGTGAGCGAAAACAATCAGTGCATTCATCGGTCCTGCCCTTCTTGGCTCTGCCATGTCGCTCAGGTAGGCTGTTCGTTTCAGAAAATCGATTGACCAAATTTGCGCACGGGGCTTGCAAATATGAACAGCGCATTCGAATGGAACGACCTCAGGCTGATCCTGGCGGTCGGCGACGCCGGATCGCTCTCGGGAGCCGGGCGAAAATTGCAGGTCAGTCACGCCACCGTGTTTCGGCGCCTGGGCGCGATCGAGCGGCGCATCGGGGTCGCCTTGTTCGAAAGAACGCGTGGTGGGTATGTGGCGACGACGGCCGGGGAGGAAGCGGTGTCGGTTGCGAGGCGCCTGGAAAGCGAAATTCATGCGCTGGAGCAGGCCGTGATCGGGCGGGATTTGCGCCCGTCGGGCACCGTCAGCGTGACGACGACCGATACGCTCCATTATTTCCTCCTGGGCCCGATACTCGCCGGGTTCTGCGCGCGCTATCCCGAGATCGACCTGGACGTGATCGTCTCCAACCATCTCTTCGACCTGTCGCAACGCGAGGCTGACGTCGCCCTTCGGCCGGCCATGGCGCCGGCGGCCCACCTGGTCGGGCGCAAGCTCGGGATCATCCGGCAATCGGTGTATGGCCGGCGTGGCCTGGCAAGAACAGGCGGGCCGGCGTGGCGCGAGAAGTCGCTGCCCTGGGTCGGGCCGGACCATCACATGGCCTATACGGATCTTGAACAATGGATGGCGAGGCACGGCGCCGACCAGCGCTGCCGGTTGCGGGTGAATTCGGTGCTGGGCATGCACGCCGCCGTCAAGGCGGGCATCGGCGTCGCGGTTCTTCCGGATTATCTGGCGAGGGGCGATGCCGAGCTGACCCGTCTGGACGGCGTCGGCGAACTGGACGTCGATCTCTGGCTCCTGACCCATCCGACCTTGCGGCGGGCGGCGCGCATCAGCGCCTTCGCCGACTTCGTCAGCGTTGCCGTCCGGCATGCGCTTTCGGCGGCCGACGCGCCGGACTGACCGCGCCTTCGCTTTGATGTTCGCGCAGGATCGGTGCATCGTGATTTGCCGGAAGCGAACCCGGTTTTCCGGTCGATGCGCCAGTCTGGCAAAAACGCTTCCCACGCTGCTTTGCGCTTTTCATCAGGAATGCTATAGGGCTGCCAACCTCACGGTCCGAAGGGCTTTCGGACCAATTTTCACACCGGATCGCGGAGCTTTTTCATGAGTAAAATCAAGGTGGACAACCCTGTCGTCGAACTCGACGGCGATGAGATGACACGCATCATCTGGCAGTTCATCAAAGAGAAGCTGATCCATCCCTATCTCGACATCGACCTGAAATATTTCGATCTCGGCGTCGAGGCGCGCGACGCGACCGACGACCAGATCACCATCGACGCGGCCAACGCGATCAAGAAATACGGCGTCGGCGTGAAATGCGCCACCATCACGCCGGATGAAGACCGGGTCGAGGAATTCGGCCTGAAGAAGATGTGGAAGTCGCCGAATGGCACGATCCGCAACATTCTGGGCGGCGTCATCTTCCGCGAACCGATCATCGCCAAGAATGTGCCCCGCCTGGTGCCGGGCTGGACGCAGCCGATCATCGTCGGCCGCCACGCCTTCGGCGACCAGTATCGCGCCACCGACTTCCGCTTCCCCGGCAAGGGCAAGCTGACGATCAAGTTCGTCGGCGAGGACGGTGAGACGATCGAGCATGAAGTGTTCGACGCGCCCTCCTCCGGCGTCGCCATGGCGATGTACAATCTCGACGATTCGATCCGCGATTTCGCCCGCGCCTCCATGAACTATGGCCTGCAGCGCGGCTACCCCGTCTATCTGTCGACCAAGAACACGATCCTCAAGGCGTATGACGGCCGCTTCAAGGACCTGTTCCAGGAAGTCTACGAGGCCGAGTTCGAGGCCAAGTTCAAGGAAGCCAAGATCACCTACGAGCACCGCCTGATCGACGACATGGTGGCCTCCAGCCTGAAATGGTCGGGCGGCTATGTCTGGGCCTGCAAGAACTATGACGGCGACGTGCAGTCCGACACGGTGGCGCAGGGCTTCGGCTCGCTCGGCCTGATGACCTCGGTGCTGATGACGCCGGACGGCAAGACGGTGGAAGCCGAAGCGGCGCACGGCACGGTGACGCGCCACTTCCGCCAGCACCAGAAGGGCGAGGAGACCTCGACCAACTCGATCGCCTCGATCTTCGCCTGGACGCGCGGCCTGGCACATCGCGCCAAGCTCGACAACAACGAGGCGCTGGCGAAATTCGCCACGACGCTGGAGAATGTCTGCGTCGATACCGTCGAATCCGGCTTCATGACCAAGGATCTGGCGCTGCTAATCGGCCCCGACCAGCCCTGGCTTTCGACCACCGGCTTCCTCGACAAGATCGACGAGAACCTGCAGAAGGCGATGGCCTGAGGCATCAGCCGTGACGGACAAGCCGCGCCTCTTTGGTGCTGACTACAGCGTCTATGTGCGCATAGCGCGGCTTGCCTTGCTGGAGAAGAATGTCGACCACGCGCTCGTGCCGGTCGATATCTTCGCCAGGGACGGCGTTCCCGACTGGTATCTGGAACGCCATCCCTTCAAGCGCATTCCCGCATTCGAGCACGGCGCGTTGCGCCTGTCCGAAACCAGCGCCATCACCCGTTACGTGGACGAGGCGTTCGACGGGCCGGCCCTGCAGCCGGCGGCTGCGACCGAACGTGCAATCGTCAACCAGATCATCGGCCTACTCGATTCCTACGCCTATCGCGCCATGGTCTGGGGCGTCTATGTGGAAGGCGTCTCGAAGCCGAAGCGCGGCGAGACGCCGGACGCCGCCCTGATCGCCACCTCGCTGGAGACCGCGGCGACCTGTCTTGCAACGCTATCCAGGTCCATTGGGGACGCAGACTGGCTTGCCGGCGGCGGGCGGCTGACGCTCGCTGACCTGCACGCGGCGCCGATCCTCGCCTATTTCACACGAGCACCCGAGGGGCGATCGCTGCTTGCCGGCCACGCGAACCTTGCGCTCTGGTGGGAGCGCATGCGCGGCAGGGCCAGTTTCGAGGCGACCCGTCCCAGCGACTAGAGCATTTCCGCTTTTCTCCGAGTCGCGGAAATGCTCTATCTCTTTGTTTTTGCGCAATTCCGGACGGAAAACCGGGTCCCACTTTTCCTGGAATTTCTTTAGATCACGACAGATTGGAGCAGGATGCGGGCGGAAAGCCGCTTCACGCTTTTCCTCATCCCGCCTTGATGGTCGCTTGCAGCACTATCGACAAATGCCGCCCGATCTTGCCACTATGGCTTGGCGCATCGCGCCGGGAGCAAATGATGGGCCGCACTATCCGATCCTTGTGGCAGCATCATCGCCTGCTGTTTCTCGCCTTTTGCGCGGCCGCGCTCATAACCATTTTCCTCGCCCTGCGCACCATCGCCTTCTACGCCTACTGGTCGAGCCATCGTGCAGTGCCGATCGAGGATTGGATGACCATCGGCTATGTGGCGCGCTCCTGGGACGTGCCGCCGCAGACCCTGCGTGGCGCGCTCGGCATTTCCATCGACGGGCGTGACCGGCGCAGCATCGCCCGCATCGCGGCCGAGCGCGGGGTGCCGGTGGATGTGCTTATCGACGAGATCGAGAAGGCGATCGCCGATGCCCGCCTGGAAGAGCGGGACAAGGTGCAATGAGCGAGGAAATCCTCGCCCTCTTCGCACTCTATGGATTGCCAGGCGTCTTCGCTATTCTGGCTGTGGGGCAGCTGGGCCTTCCGCTGCCCACCTCGATCCTCCTGATGAGCGTCGGCGCGCTGCTGGCCGATGGCGACCTGTCGCCGGCCGAGACCTTTGCCTGGGCGCTGGCCGGCGCCGTCGCCGGCGATCAGGCAGGCTATGCAGCCGCGCGCTTCGGTGGGCGCCGCCTGCTCGACCGCTTCATGAATGGTCTGCCCGGCAAGGGGAGCTTTGCCCGGGCGGAGAGCTTTTCGGCGAAATGGGGCGGACCCGGCATCTTCTTCAGCCGCTGGCTGGTGAGCCCGCTGGGCCCGTGGATCAACCTGACCAGCGGGCTCTCGCGCTATCCCTGGTGGAAATTCCTGTTCTGGGACGTGCTTGGCGAGGCGCTGTGGATCACGGCTTACCTGGCGATCGGCCATGGCTTCAGCAGTTCCATTGCCGGGCTTGCCGAAGTGATCGCCAATCTCGGCTGGCTGATTGGCGCGACCGCATTGACCGGCCTGCTCGGCTTCATGCTGTGGCACGCCGCGCGCAATCGTCGCGCACGGCAAACCGACACTTAAAACGTCAGCCGGCTTCCATGGCCGCCTTCACGGCGGCGACGGCTTCGGCCGCCCGCGCGCCATCCGGTCCACCGGCCTGCGCCATGTCGGGGCGGCCGCCGCCGCCCTGCCCGCCGATTGCCGCCGATGCGGCGCGCACCAGGTCGACGGCGCTGAAGCGGCCGGTCAGATCGGCGGTGACGCCGACCACGACGCTGGCCTTGCCCTCATCCGACGTGCCGACGAAAACCGCGACACCGGAGCCAAGCGAGGCCTTGCCCTCATCGGCGAGCGGCTTCAGATCCTTCGCTGCAATACCATCGACCACCCGGCCGAGAAAGCTGACGCCTGCCACGGTTTCGGCGCCGCCATCGGCGGCACTGCCGCCACCGCCCCCCAGCGCCAGCTTGCGGCGCGCCTCGGCAAGCTCGCGCTCGAACCTGCGGCGCTCCTCCAATATGGTTTCAAGCCGGCCCGGCACATCGGCGGTCGCCACCTTGAGGGCGTTGGCCGCCTGTTTCAGCTGGCGCTCCTGCTGGTCGAGATGATGGCGGGCGGCCATACCCGTCAGCGCCTCCATGCGGCGCACGCCGCTCGCCACGGCGCCTTCCGAGACGATGCGCACCAGGCCGATATCGCCGGTGGCGCGCACATGGGTGCCGCCGCACAATTCCAGCGAATAGGTCTTGCCGTCCTTGTCGCCGCCGCTCACCGTCCCCATCGACACGACGCGCACCTCATCACCGTATTTCTCGCCGAACAGCGCCATGGCGCCGGCCTCGATGGCGTCGTCGACGGCCATCAGGCGCGTGACGACCGGCGCGTTCTGCAGCACGATTTCGTTGGCGATGTCCTCAATGCGCGCCAATTCCGCATCCGAAATCGGCTTTGGATGCGAGAAATCGAACCGCAGGCGCTCGGGCGCGACCAGCGATCCCTTCTGCGCCACATGGGTGCCGAGCACCTCGCGCAGGGCCTCATGCAGGAGATGCGTGGCGGAATGATTGGCGCGGATCTTCGTGCGGCGCGCGCGATCGACGCGCAACGCCACGACGGCGCCGGTCTCGACCGTGCCCTTCATCACCGTGCCGAAATGGACGAGCAATCCATCGCCCTTCTTCTGCGTGTCGGAGACGGCGATGGCAAAGCCTTCGCCTTCGATCCGACCGGTGTCGCCGACCTGGCCGCCCGATTCGCCATAGAACGGCGTCTGGTTGGTGACGATGGCGACCGCATCGCCCTCGCCCGCCGTCTCGACCAACGCGCCATCGCGCACCAGCGCCGTGACCACGCCCTCGGCCTCTTCGGTCTCGTAGCCGAGAAAATCGCTGCTGCCGGCCTTGTCCCTGACGGAGAACCAGACCGCCTCGGTGGCCGCCTCGCCCGACCCGGTCCAATTGGCGCGCGCCTCGGCCTTCTGCCGCTGCATCGCCGTGTCGAAGCCATCCAGATCGACCGCGATGCCGCGCTGGCGCAGCGCGTCCTGGGTGAGATCGAGCGGGAACCCGTACGTGTCGTAGAGCTTGAAGGCGGTTTCGCCGTCCAGGCGATCGCCCTCGCCCAGGTCGCCCGTGGCGTCCGACAG
Source organism: Nitratireductor soli (assembly GCF_001050155.1). Lineage (GTDB taxonomy): Bacteria > Pseudomonadota > Alphaproteobacteria > Rhizobiales > Rhizobiaceae > Nitratireductor > Nitratireductor soli. Next base: position 99,791 of record NZ_LFVY01000012.1, on the reverse strand, counting down.
AAGTGTGAGACCGCGCGCCAGCGTCTTGCGGAAACGGCTCTCCTCCAGCTTGAGCGTCTCGGTGATCAGCGCCTCGCCGCGCACCAGCTCGGGATAGGCCTGGCCCATTTCGCGCACCAGCGCCGGCACCAGCCGCCACATCAGCGGCTGCTCGGCACCGAGCAATTGCGCGTGGCGCATGGCGCGACGCATGATGCGGCGCAGCACGTAGCCGCGCCCCTCGTTCGACGGCAGCACACCATCGGCGATCAGGAAGCTCGAGGCGCGCAAATGGTCGGCGATGACATTGTGGCTGGCGCGCTGCGCGCCTTCCGCCTTGACGCCGGTCGCTTCCTCGGAGGCGCGGATCAGCGCCCGGAACAGGTCGATGTCGTAATTGTTGTGCACGCCCTGCAGCACGGCGGCGACGCGCTCGAGCCCCATGCCGGTATCGATCGACGGACGCGGCAGGTCGACGCGCTCGTCGAGCGTCAGCTGTTCGAACTGCATGAAGACGAGGTTCCATATCTCGATGAACCGGTCGCCATCCTCGTCCGGGCTGCCGGGGGGGCCGCCGGGAATGCCCTCGCCATGATCGTAGAAAATCTCCGAGCACGGACCGCACGGACCGGTATCACCCATCGCCCAGAAATTGTCGCTGGTCGGGATGCGGATGATCCGGTCATCGGACAGGCCGGCGATCTTCTTCCAGTATCCGGCGGCATCGTCATCCGTATGATAGACCGTGACCAGAAGGCGCCTGGCATCGAGACCAAACTCCTTCGTGACCAGGTTCCAGGCCAGTTCGATGGCGCGGTCCTTAAAATAATCGCCGAAGGAGAAATTGCCCATCATCTCGAAGAAGGTGTGATGGCGCGCCGTGTAGCCGACATTGTCGAGGTCATTGTGCTTGCCGCCGGCGCGCACGCATTTCTGCGCCGTGACGGCACGATCATAGGGGCGGGTTTCCAGGCCGGTGAAGACGTTCTTGAACTGCACCATGCCGGCATTGGTGAACATCAGCGTCGGGTCGTTGCGCGGAACGAGCGGGCCGGACGCCACGATCTCGTGTCCGTTCTTCTGAAAATAATCGAGAAAAGTCGACCGGATGTCGTTGACGCCACTCATGCTTCAGCCTTTGCGAGAAACCCGCGCGAATGCGGGGAAACAGGTGCCGCCTTTTAGCGCCCGCGCCAAAGCCTGTCCAGAAATCCCGCGCACCGGGCAGCAAAACACGGAAAGCAAAACACCGCCGGCAGGCCGGCGGTGTCTGATTGAACCGATCAATCGCCCGACTGTCAGCCTTCGGCCACGTCGTCGCGATCCTCCGGCCCGGTGTCTTCGAGGAATTTCTCGGCAATCAGCCCGGCGTTCTGGCGCAGGGTCATCTCGATCTCATTGGCGGTCTCGGGATTGTCGCGCAGGAACTGCTTGGCGTTCTCGCGGCCCTGACCGAGGCGCTGGGAATTGTAGGAGAACCAGGCACCCGACTTCTCCACCACACCGGCCTTGACGCCCAGATCGACCAATTCGCCAGTCTTCGAAACGCCCTCGCCATACATGATGTCGAACTCGACCTGCTTGAAGGGCGGCGCCATCTTGTTCTTCACCACCTTGATGCGGGTCTGGTTGCCGACCGTTTCCTCACGGTCCTTGACCGAGCCGATGCGGCGAATGTCGAGACGCACCGAGGCATAGAATTTCAAGGCATTGCCGCCGGTCGTCGTTTCCGGCGAACCGAACATGACGCCGATCTTCATGCGGATCTGGTTGATGAAGATGACCATCGTCTTGGAGCGGGAGATCGACGCGGTCAGCTTGCGCAGCGCCTGGCTCATCAGGCGCGCCTGCATGCCCGGCAGCGAATCGCCCATCTCGCCCTCGATCTCGGCGCGCGGCGTCAATGCCGCCACCGAATCGACGACAATGACGTCGAGCGCGCCCGAACGCACCAGCGTGTCGCAAATCTCCAATGCCTGCTCACCCGTATCGGGCTGCGAGATGAGAAGGTTTTCCAGGTCGACGCCAAGCTTGCGCGCATAGATCGGGTCGAGTGCATGTTCCGCATCGATGAAACCGCAAATGCCGCCCTTCTTCTGCGCCTCGGCCACCGTGTGCAGGGCCATGGTCGTCTTGCCCGAGCTTTCCGGTCCATAGATCTCGATGACGCGGCCACGTGGCAGACCACCGACGCCAAGCGCGATGTCGAGCCCCAGGGAGCCGGTGGAAATCGTTTCGATCTCGACCACCTGGTCATTGGCGCCGAGCCGCATGATCGAGCCCTTGCCGAAAGCACGCTCAATCTGCGAGAGCGCCGCATCCAGAGCCTTGGTTTTGTCCACCGAATTGTCCTCTACAAGCCGCAATGAGTTCTGAGCCATGATACAACACCCCTTTGTCGTCAATGGAGGCGGGTCCGCCAAATCCGCGATGGTTATTCGTACTCTTTTTGTTCTCTTTTTGCAATAGGAATTAAACCTTTGAATAAAAAAGGAAAAGAGAATTTGTTCTCATTTTGTGCCAATTCAAGCGCTGTCGAACATCCGACCATCGCAGATGGCGGCGCATGCCTGGTTACGGCGCGGTTTTGCATCGTTGCGATTCGCCTGGAGGGTTCATGGTGACGGCGAGGGCTTCGCGTCTGCTCGCCATCGGCGGGGCGCATCTCGACCGGCGCGGCCGGCTCGCCGGGCCGCACATTCCCGCCACCTCCAATCCCGGACGGATGCGCGAGGAGGTGGGCGGCGGCGTGTTCAACGCGGCGCGCACAGCCGCGCGGCGCGGCATCGCCGTTTCACTTCTGTCGCTGCGCGGCGGCGACGCGGCCGGCGAACAGGTGGCGAGCGCCGTCGAGCAGGCGGGCTTCGACGATCTGTCGGCCATCTTCCTCGACCGCGCGACGCCGAGCTATACGGCCATTCTCGACCAGGATGGCGAGCTGATCACCGGGCTTGCCGACATGGAGCTGTATGAAAAGGCGTTCGCCAAGCAGTTGCGGCGGCGCAAATGCCGCGATGCGGCCGCTGCCGCCGACGCCATTCTGTGCGACGCCAACCTGCCCGAGCCGGCACTTGCCCAGCTCGTGGCACTCAGCGGGACGACGCCGATCCATGCGATCGCCGTTTCGCCGGCGAAGGCGGGGCGGCTGATCGCCATGTTCGACCGGCTGGCGACGCTGTTCATGAACAGAAGCGAGGCGCGCAGCCTGGCGAACCTTGGCGAAGACGCCTCCCTGGCGATGACTGCTGACCGGCTGCAGCGGATGGGCCTGACCGGCGGTGTCATCACGGCGGGAAGCCATTCGGTGCTGGTCTTTGCCGACGGCGGGCTTTGGCAGATCACGCCGCCCGAGGTGGCGCAGATCGCCGATGTGACGGGCGCCGGCGATGCGTTGGCCGGCGCGACCATCGCCGCCCTGATGCATGGCGAAAGCCTGCCCGAGGCGGCGCGTCACGGCATCGCCGCCGCAGGTCTTGCGGTGGCCAGCGCCTCGGCCGCGCCGGAATTCGATGCCAACCTGTTTGCCACGGCCCTTGCCCGTGTGCCCGCGCCACGCGCCGTTTCATGAAGGAGCCCTCCCCGTGCGATCCAAGAACATTCTCGATATCCACGCTCCGGTGACTGACGCGCTTGCGGCCGGCAAGCCCGTCGTGGCGCTGGAAAGCACGATCATCACCCATGGCATGCCATGGCCGCGCAACAATGAGATGGCGGCCGATGTGGAGGCGCTGATCCGCGCCGAGGGCGCGGTGCCGGCCACCATCGCGGTGATCGACGGACGGTTGAAGGTCGGCCTTTCGGACAGCGAGCGGGCGGCACTGGCGCAGGCGAAAGACCCGATGAAGCTGTCGCGCGCCGATCTCGCCTTCGCCCTGGCGGAGGGGCGAACCGGCGGCACGACGGTGGCGGCCACCATGATCGCCGCGCATATGGCGGGCATCGCCGTGTTCGCCACGGGCGGCATTGGCGGCGTGCACCGGGGCGCGGAGACGAGCTTCGACATCTCCGCCGATCTCGACGAACTGGCAAGGACGCCGGTGATCGTCGTGTCGGCCGGGCCGAAAGCCATTCTCGACACGGAAAAGACGCTGGAAGTGCTGGAAACGCGCGGCGTGCCGGTGGTAGCCTTCGCCACCGACACCATGCCTGCCTTCTGGTCGCGGCAATCGCCGCACAAGGCGCCGTTGCGGCTCGACACGCCGGCGGCCATCGCCCGCTTCCAGGCGACGCGCAAGGCGCTCGGCATCGACGGCGGCATGCTGATCGCCAATCCCGTTCCCGAGGCTGACGAGATCCCCGCCGAAATCATGGCCGCGCACATCGCCGCCGCGCAGGAAAAGGCCGCGCGGGAGGGCGTCTCGGGCAAAGGCGTGACGCCATTCCTGCTGGCCGCCATCCTTGAACTGACGGATGGGGCGAGCCTGGCGACCAACATCGCCCTGGTGAAGAACAATGCCGTCCTGGCGGCGCGGATCGCCAGGGAGATTGCCGCCGGCTGACGCGCGGCCGAACAAGCAGACGAAAAAGCCGCCGAATCTCTCCGGCGGCTCCTGTCGTTGAATCAGTCTATCTCATTGTTTTTCCGCATTTATGCGGACGCCAGGTGATTCAACCTGACTGCAAAATGCGCTGCTTTTCCGCGTTTATGCGGACGTCAGGTGATTCAACCTGACTGCAAAATGCGCTGCTTTTCCGCATTTATGCGGACGTCAGGTGATTCCACCTGACTGCAAAATGCTCTATCCGATCAGGCGCCGGTCAGCGGCGACAGGCGGATTTCCACGCGACGGTTCTGCGCCCGGCCGTCGGGCGTGGCGTTGGAGGCGATCGGCTGCGTCTCGCCCTCGCCGATGATGGCGAAGCGCTGGCTGGCGGCACCCTGGGAGATCAGGTAGTTCGCCACCGAGCCGGCGCGCCGCTGCGACAGGTCGAGATTGTAATTGTCGTTGCCGGTCGAATCCGTATGGCCGAACACATCGACCAGCGTGCGGTTGTATTTCTGCAGCACCAGCGCCACCGAATTCAGCGTCGGGTAGAAGGCCGGCTGGATGGTCGCCGAATCGGTCGAGAAGGTGATGTTCGACGGCATGTTGAGGATGATGTAGTCACCCTGGCGCGTGACGCTGACGCCCGTCCCCTGCAACTGGCCGCGCAATTGCGATTCCTGCTGGTCCATGTAGGAGCCCACGGCGCCACCGGCCAGCGCGCCGATGCCGGCGCCGATCAGCGCGTTGCGGCGGTCGTCGCCGCCGGCCAGAAGCCCGACGCCGGCGCCCGCAAGTGCGCCCAGCGCCGCACCCCCGGCCGTGTTGGAAATCTTCTGCTGACCGGTATAGGGATCGGTGCTGGTCACACAACCGGCGGCAAAGCCCGCCACCAGCGCGACAGCGATGGATTTCTTCAACATAGTCCGTGTCCTCACTTTTCTCAAAAATCCGCGAAAGAATCGCACGTAAACAACGCCCTCCATCGCCCCTGTAGCACAATTGGGGCGAAAATCTGCGCGCGCTTGCCGCGAAGTATAGGCAAATTTTAGCAAAACTGACTATAGCATTTGCAGTCAGGTGGAATCACCTGACGTCCGCATAAATGCGGAAATACAAGAAGATAGAGCGTCCTTTATGCGTCCGAATGGACGCATGGCGTTCTGGCCGTGCCGGCCGGCAACAGCTCAATCCTTGCGGTAGATCAGCCAGCTTTTGGTGAATTTGCCGCGCGGAAGGTTCGCATAGAGGCTGACGCGGTTGCGCCCATCGACCTTGGAGGCATAGAGCGCCTGGTCGGCCTTGGCGTAGAGGTCGTCGGCGTCGGCGGCGTCCGATGCCATGCAGACGCCGAGCGAAATGTTGATCGGCCCGTAATTGCGCGCCGTCGACCCGACGCAGAACTCGGCTTTCTCGATGGCCACACGGGCGGCTTCCGCCACCGCCATCGTGGCCTCCACCGAGAGCCCTTCGACGATCAGCGCAAACTCCTCGCCACCGGTGCGGGCGACAAAGCAGTCGGTGCCGCCCTGCACCTTCAGAAGATGCGCGACGATCTGCAGGATGCGGTCGCCAACCGGGTGGCCGTAATGATCGTTGAAGGATTTGAAGCCGTCGATGTCGGCCAGAATCAAGGCATGGAACATCACCGAGCGTTCATCGTCGAAGATGCGCGCCATGCGCTTGTCGAAGGCGCGCCGATTCCAGATCCGTGTCAGCGGGTCGGTGTCGGCCAGCCGCTTGTACTGCTCGAGCTTGGCGCGCATCTTCTCCAGCTCGTCGGACTTGTCCTCCATGGCACGGCTGATCTGGCGGCCCTGCTCGATGGTGGTTTCCGTGGCGGCGGCCATGATGCCGACAATCTTGCGCAGGATATCGCGAGACAGATCGGCGCGGGCGCCGAGCCCGTTCGAGGTCTGGTCGAGAATCACGCCAAACTTTTCCAGCGAACTGCGTTCCCGGCCAAGCAGCGACAATATCTCCTGCGCCCGGTCGGCGATCTGCTCCTGCGCCGTCTCGACGATGGCGTGGCGGTTGCTCTGGGCGAAGTACTTTAGCGCCAGCTCGTCCAGCGCCTCCTGCGTCGGCCGCCCGTTCAGCGCGGCAAAATCGGCCGCCAATTCGCGGTTGGAGCCGGTATAGACCTCATAGAAGATTTCATAATTGCGCGGCAGGCCGACAATGCCCATGCGCCGCATGGAATTGGCGATCGTGGACGCGATATCGCCCGGCCGGTCTTCCGCGCCACTCGAAGTCTGCAACATGCGCTGCCCACCTTCCCCCAAAGGCATACCCTGCTTCCCGACCGCCAAGGCGGCGATCAGGACAACCTTAGGTAAAGTAATGCGGACCGGCTAACGCAGGGTTAACCAGCGCGATCAACCTGTGATGGTTACGCGGCATCCCAGGCGGGCGAGAAATCGTAGTCGCAAATGCGCTGGCCGGCCGCGCCAAGCGCCGAGATCGCCGCCATCTCGGCATCGCTCAAGGCGAAGTCGAAGATATCGGCGTTTTCAGACAGGCGTGCAGGATTGCTGGTGCGCGGGATGGCGACGACGCCTTCCTGCTGCACATGCCAGCGCAGGACGATCTGGGCCGGCGTCTTGCCGTGGCGCGCGGCCGCCCCGGCGACGGCCGGGTCATCGAACAGGCGGCTGCCACGGGCGAGCGGGCAGTAGGACACCATCGCCATGCCCGCCGCGCGGCAGGCGCGCCAGACCTGGTCCTGGTCGAGATAGGGATGATACTCGACCTGATTGGCGACCAGCGGGGCATCGGACAATCGAATGGCCTCGGCGAGCAGCGCGGTGGTGAAGTTGGACACGCCGATATGCCGGGTCAGGCCCGTCTCGCGCATGCGGTTGAGCGCGCGTATGCTATCGGCGAGCGGCACTTGCGGGTTCGGCCAATGAATGAGCAGCAGGTCGAGACGGTCAAGACCGAGCCGCTCCAGGCTGGCCTCGGCCGAACGCTCAAGATCGCCCGCGGCAATGTCGGTCCACCAGACCTTGGTGGTGACGAAAAGCGCCTCGCGGTCAACGCCCGACGCGCGAATTCCCTCGCCAACGGCTTCCTCGTTGCCATAGGCGGCGGCTGTATCGACATGGCGGTAGCCGATCGACAGGGCCTTGGAAACCAGGGCGACACATGCCGCGTCCTTCAGCGTCCAGGTTCCCAGCCCGAGCACGGGAATGGAGGCGCCATTGGCTTCGACCTTTTGCATTGAGCTCGTCCTCTTCCGTCTTTCGGCCACTTTTCACAGCGACCCATATAAATGTTAGTTTCGATAAGAACCATACGGGGCATCCACCTAATGCAGCAGGCCGTTTCGGGCAAACCGCGCATTGCGGCAATCGATATCGCGCGCGGTGCTGCCCTTCTCGCCATGGCGGTCTATCATTTCGGCTGGGACCTGGAATTCTTCGGCTACATGGAGCCAGGCACGACCGTCAGCGGCGGCTGGCGGCTTTTCGCCCGCAGCATCGCCACCTCGTTCCTGTTCCTCGTCGGCGTCAGCCTTTTCCTGGCGCATGCGCGGCAAATCCGCTGGCATGGGTTCAGCAGAAGACTGGCAATGGTCGCCGGGGCGGCGGCGGCCATTTCGGCCGCCACCTGGTTCGCCTTTCCCGAAGGCTTCATCTTCTTCGGCATTCTGCACCACATCGCGCTGGCCAGCCTTGTCGGCCTGGCTTTCCTGCGGCTGCCCGCCTGGCTGGTGCTCGTGGCGGCGGCGGGCGCGGTGGCGGCGCCGCATTTCCTGCGCTCGGCCTTCTTCGACCATCCGGCACTCTGGTGGGTCGGCCTGTCGAGCGCCAATCCGCATTCCAACGATTACGTCCCGCTCCTGCCCTGGTTCGGCGCGGTCCTGGCGGGCATCGCCGCCGCCAGAATCGCCCGCGACAGCGGCATGCTTGACTGGCTGGCCGGGCTCAATCCGGGCCGCTGGAAGATGCCGTTCACATTCGCCGGGCGGCACAGCCTGGCCTTCTACCTGCTGCATCAGCCGCTGCTGATCGGCTGCGTGTGGCTGCTTGCCCAGTTCTGGCCGGCGGCCGCCGCAGACACCGAAATACAGTTCACGAGGGCCTGCATCCAGCAATGCGGCCAATCGCGTGACGAACCGTTTTGCGCCGCATATTGCGCCTGCTTCACCGACGTTCTCGTTGCCGAGGGGCGGCTTGAAACGGTGATGTCCTCGTCGGCGCGCGGACTGGAAACCGAAACCCGCTTGAGCCAGATCGCCGCCGAATGCACTATACAGGCAGAAACGGGGACACCGGCAGGAGAGCGGGATGGCGCAGATGAACGACCATGAGAACCGGCCGGCAAAGTTTCCCTGGCCGCCATTGATCTATCTGGCGGCGATCGCCGGCGCGATTGTTCTGGGCGTCGTCTATCCGCTGCCCTGGCTCGGCCGCCCGCTGGCCGACTTCCTGTTCGCGCTCGGCTGGCTGATGGTGGCGGCTTCCGGGGCAATGGCCATCCAGGCACTCCGTACGCTCAAGAGGGCCGGCACGACGGTGCGCGCGGATGGCGCGGCCACAGTTCTGGTGACCAGGGGCCCCTTCGCGATCAGCCGCAATCCGATTTACCTCGCCAGCACACTGGTGATGGCCGGCATCGGCCTGATCACCGGCAATCCGTGGTTTCTGCTGTTCGCCCTCATCGCGTCCTTCGTGACGCAGAAACTGGCGATAGAGCCGGAGGAAAAGCACCTGTTCGTGCGTTTCGGCAAAAAGTACCGCGACTATCAGAAAAAGGTGCGGCGCTGGTTTTGAGCCTGGCGCAAAGCCGTATGCGGGCCGTCAGGTGTTCACGCCGAGTTCGGCAAGCCGCTCGACGCAGGCTTCCTCGGCGCTGGCCAACTCTTCGAGCGTGTCTTCAAGATCACGCCGCTTCTGGCGCAAATCCTGCTGCTTCTGCTCGATGTGCGTCAGCATCAGCTTGAGCTGTCCAACCTCGCCGGGCGGCGCCTTGTAGACCTCGATGATCTCGCGAATTTCGGCGACCGAAAAGCCAAGGCGGCGGCCACGCAGTATCTGGCGGACCAATTGCCTGTCCGAGGGACGATAAAGCCGCGTGCGGCCGCGCCGCATCGGATTGATCAACCCCTCATCCTCGTAGAAGCGCAGGGTGCGGGTCGAGATTCCGAACTCCCGCGTCAGTTCGGTAATCGAATAGTAATCGCGCATGGCTTCATGCCCTTTGTTCGCGGCGAGACCCATTCCTCCCCGCAACCGCCCGTCGTTCTCGCAATTCGTCTGGATCCACCGTCCCGCACGAACGCGCAGGCCGTAGGCCCGGTTTCGCGGTCGCGCAACGTCCGGCGGCCTGGAATCGACATCCGGGTCGTCGAACCGCTCGGCAGCTTGCCATTGGATTTACGTAAAAGTCAATTTTGCATCGTACAGCACCCAAAATGCTGCCTGCAGAGACGTCCCGAGGCTCAGGCGAGGCACATATGCTGGCCCTACGCAATCGTCCAGCTTCGGGCTATGCAGCAAGACGCCATTGCGCCGACCCTCGCACCGCAGACACGGTGTGCTCCGGCACTTGCCATACGACACCATGCAACGCCCCCGGGAAAACCCAGTGCAGCAGCCCGCGACGCCCACAGCAGGCCCGATAGCGGTTGACGGATCCTATGCCTGGTTCCGGCTGACCGTATCGCTGCTTCTCGGCACGATCGGCACGGTCGGCCTGTGGGCCTTCGTCGTCGTGCTGCCGCCGATCCAGGCGGAGTTCGCCGTCGACCGCGCCGCCGCTTCCCTGCCCTACACCAGCAGCATGATCGGCTTTGCGCTCGGCAATGTCCTGATCGGCCGCTATGCGGACCGGATCGGCGTCGCCGTGCCCGTCGCCATAGCCGGTGCGGCGCTGGGGCTCGGCTTCATCGCATCGAGCTTCACGACATCGATCTGGCAGTTCACCCTGCTGCAGGGGCTGATCGGCCTTGGCGGTTCCGCCTGTTTCGGGCCGCTGCTGGCCGACATCTCGCATTGGTTCGAACGCCGGCGCGGCATCGCGGTCGCCGCGGTCGCCTGCGGCAATTATCTTTCCGGCGTGATCTGGCCGACCGTCATCAAGCTGGCGCTCGTGGAAACCGACTGGCGCACGATCTTCGTCGGCATTGGCCTGTTCTGCATCGTCACCATCGTCCCGCTGGCACTGCTGCTGCGCACGCGCCCGGTGATCAACCAGTCGGACGAACCCTCGGCCCTGGACGGTCAGAGGCGCGGCAGCCGCAAGCCGATCGACCTGTCGCCACGCGCCTTGCAAGGCCTGCTCGTGCTGGCCGGGCTCGGCTGCTGCGTGGCCATGTCGATGCCGCAGGTGCATCTCGTCGCCTATTGCATGGATCTCGGATACGACATTGCGCGCGGCGCCGAAATGCTGTCGCTGATGCTCGGCGCCGGCATCGTCAGCCGGCTGGTTTCGGGATTTCTGGCAGACCGGATCGGCGGCGTGCCGACGCTCCTGGTCGGCTCGATCCTGCAATGCCTGTCGCTGTTTCTCTACATCCCGTTCAACGGACTTACGTCGCTGTACATGGTGTCGTTCATCTTCGGCCTGTCGCAGGGCGGCATCGTGCCGAGCTATGCGATCATCGTGCGCGAATATCTGCCGGCGCGCGAGGCAGGACAGCGCGTCGGCGTCGTCATCATGGCGACGATCATCGGCATGGCGCTGGGCGGCTGGCTGTCGGGCTGGATCTACGACCTGACGGGATCCTACCAGGCCGCCTTCCTGAACGGCATCGCCTGGAACCTCGGCAATATGGCGATCGCCTTCTTCATCCTGTTCAGGGCACACCGGTCCCGGCAGATGGCGACGGCGCGAAGCGCCGCCGCATCCTGACGGACGGGACCCCGGCTCGAGCCTGTCTATCGCGCAGCAAGCGCGCGGCGCTTGAGGTCTGGAGGCGTTGCCTCCTCCACCAGCATCTCCGTCACCGCGTCGAGGCTCATCGACGCCTGATCGCGGCTGCCCAGCCGGCGGATGTTGACCGTGCCCTCCTCCGCCTCGCGCTTGCCGCAGACGAGGATCACCGGCACCTTGGCCAGCGAATGCTCGCGCACCTTGTAGTTGATCTTCTCGTTGCGCAGATCGGCCACGGCCAGGAGACCGGCCTGCTTCAGCCTGTCGGTGACCTTTCTGGCGTACTCATCGGCGTCCGACGTGATGGTGGCGACCACCACCTGCACCGGCGCAAACCACAGCGGGAAGTGGCCGGCATAGTTTTCGATCAGAATGCCGAGGAAGCGCTCCATCGAGCCGCAGATGGCCCGATGCACCATGACCGGCTGCTTCTTCTCCGAATCCTGGTCGATATAGAAAGCGCCGAAGCGCTCCGGCAGGTTGAAATCGATCTGCGTCGTGCCGCATTGCCATTCGCGGCCGATGGCATCCTTCAGAACGTAGTCGAATTTCGGCCCGTAGAACGCACCGTCGCCGGGATTGACCGCGGTCTTGATGCGGTTGTCGGATGCGGCGATCTTTTTGAGAACGCCGGCCATGATCTCCTCGGCATGATCCCACAACGCATCCGAGCCGACGCGCTTTTCCGGCCGCGTCGAGAAGAACACGGTGATCTCCTCGAAGCCGAAATCGGCGTAGGTGGAGAGGATCAGGTCGTTGATTTTCAGGCATTCCGCCGCCAACTGGTCTTCCGTGCAGAAGATGTGCGCGTCGTCCTGGGTAAAGCCGCGCACCCGCATCAGCCCGTGCAGCGCGCCCGACGGTTCGTAGCGGTGGACGTTGCCGAATTCGGCAAGCCGGATCGGCAGGTCTCGGTAGGATTTCAGGCCATGCTTGAAAATCTGCACGTGACCCGGGCAATTCATCGGTTTCAGGGCGAAGATGCGCGTGTCCTCGGCTTCATCGTCGGCACATTCGACCTTGAACATGTTCTCCTTGTACCAGCCCCAATGGCCAGAGGTCTCCCACAGGCTCTTGTCGAGCACCTGCGGCGCGTTGACCTCCTCATAGCCGTCGCCATCGAGCCGGCGACGCATGTAGCTGACCAGATTCTGGAACATGCGCCAGCCCTTGGAGTGCCAGAAGACGACGCCCGGCCCCTCCTCCTGGAAATGGAACAGGTCCATTTCGCGGCCAAGGCGGCGATGATCGCGTTTCTCGGCCTCTTCCAGCATGTGAAGATAGGCGTCGAGCTGCTCCTGGTCCTGCCAGGCGGTGCCGTAGATGCGCGTCAGCATCGGGTTGTTGGCGTCGCCGCGCCAATAGGCGCCGGCCACCTTCATCAGCTTGAACGCCTTGCCGACCTGCCCGGTCGAAGCCATGTGCGGACCGCGGCACAGGTCGAACCAGTCGCCCTGGGCGTAGATTTTCAGTTCCTGGTCCTCGGGGATGGCGTCGATCAACTCGATCTTGTAGCGCTCGCCCTTGTCGGCGAAAACCTTCTTCGCCTTGTCGCGCGACCAGACCTCCTTGGTGAAAGGGCGGTTGCGCTCGATGATCTCGCGCATCTTCTTCTCGATCGCCGGGAAATCCTCCGGCGTGAAAGGCTCGTTGCGGGCGAAATCGTAATAGAAGCCGTTTTCGATGACCGGGCCGATGGTCACCTGGGTTCCGGGCCAAAGCTCCTGCACCGCCTCGGCCAGCACATGGGCGGCATCGTGGCGGATGAGTTCCAGCGCGCGCGGATCCTCGCGCGTGACAATCTCGATGGCGCCCGACGCGCCGAGTGGATCGGACAGATCGCGCAGCGTGCCGTCAAACGTGTAGGCGACCGCCTTCTTGGCCAGCGATTTGGAGATCGAGCCGGCGAGGTCAGCGCCGGTCGTCGCCGCGTCATACTGGCGAACGGATCCATCGGGAAATGTCAGGGAAACGGCCTCGGCCATGGGAATTCTCCATATCCAGTCCCGCCAACGAGCGCGGGTGGTGACAGTGACAACAGGTGCAACGGGCGTTTAGCTTCATCGGGCCGGGAGGTAAAGGGGAGAGAGCGAATAGCGAGTAGGGTTCGCCACTCCCCTATTCGCTACTCCCTACTCGCTATTCGCTATTCGCTACTCACTCTCCAGTACCGCCACGGCGCCCACCACTTCAACCGCGCCGCCAACCGCTCCGGCACCGGGTCGATGCCGTGCGTGCCGCCCGGGCCGCAGCGCATGAAGCGGAACAGGCCCATCCAGCCACCGGCCCACAGGCCGTGGCGGGCGATCGCCTCATAGGCATATTCCGAGCAGGTGGGCAGGTGACGGCAGGTGTTGCCGACAAAGCCCGACAGCGTCAGCTGGTAGAAGCGCACCAGGGTCGTGCCGAAGAGCCGGCCGGGCGTCTTCGGCCAGGAACCCTGCCAGTTGCGGCTCCGTGCGGGAGGGGGCACGGTTTCAGGCGGCGGCGCCGGCGCGCGCCCGCTCGATCTGCTCGATCGCATCGACCACGGCGTCGAAGGTCAGCAGCGTGGAGGCGTGGCGCGCCTTGTAGTTGCGCACCGGCTCGAGATATCCGAGGTCGGCGAAGCGGCCTTCGGGGGCCGGGCCGTCCTCCTTCAGCATGGCGTACATGGCCTGCCGGACCTGGCGCAGCTCGTCGGCCCTGGCGCCGACCACGTGAGCGGCCATGATCGACGAGGAGGCCTGCCCCAGTGCGCAGGCTTTCACCTCGTGGGCGAAATCGGTGATCGTGTCGCCATCCATCTTCAGGTCGACAAGCACGGTCGAGCCGCACAGCTTGGAATGGGCCTTGGCGCTGGCGTCCGGCGCCGCAAGGCGGCCGATGCGCGCGATGTTGCCGGCAAATCCGAGAATTTTCGCGTTGTAGACGTCGTCCAGCATGATTTTCCCGATTTGCCGCGGCCACAGCGGTTTCATGTCGCCGGGGCATCTTTCATTCTTTCGCCACCGACTTATATAATGATCGCTGTGGGCCCGCGGCAAGGTATCAGTATCGCACGGGCCCTGTTTCGCGCACGCCACTGTCGGGCCGGGCTGAGAATATTTCTCCAAAACCCGCTGGATAAGGCCGTGAACCGTTCAACTCGTTCCTGCCGAGACAGGAACTACGGGAGACGCCTTCTATGGACGCTGTCATCAAGAGCTTTCCGCCCCATGCCGAAAAAGGCCCGGATGCGACGGAGAAAAAACACTACATGGACAAGCCCCTGACCGCCCGCCCCTCGCAGGAAGAGGTGGAAGCCGCCATCAGCACCCTGTTACGCTGGACCGGCGACGACATCGCGCGCGAAGGCCTGATCGAGACACCGGCGCGCGTCGCCAAGGCGTTCCGCGAAATGTTCGCCGGCTACGACCAGTCCCCGGAAGAGGAACTCGGCCGTACGTTCGAGGAAGTGCAGGGCTATGACGACATGGTCCTGATCAAGGACATCTCGTTCCATTCGCATTGCGAACACCACATGGTGCCGATCATCGGCAAGGCGCATGTCGCCTATCTGCCCGACGGCAAGGTCGTCGGCCTGTCGAAGATCGCCCGCGTGGTCGATATCTTCGCCCGCCGCCTGCAGACCCAGGAAGCCATGACGGCGCAGATCGCCACCGTGATCCAGAATGTGCTGAAGCCGCGCGGCGTCGCGGTGCTGATCGAGGCCGAGCATATGTGCATGGCCATGCGCGGCATCCGCAAACAGGGTTCGACGACGCTGACCACGACCTTCACCGGCGTCTTCAAGACGGATTTCCAGGAGCAGGCCCGCTTCATGACCATGCTGCGCGACAAGCACGGCTGATGAGCGGCGCGACCTTCACCCCTGCCCCGTCGGACAAGGCCGCTCTCGAAGAGGGCGAAACCTTCACGCCGCGTTTCGACGCCGGCGGGCTGATCACGGCGGTTGTCAGCGATGCGGAGACAGGCGCATTGCTGATGGTCGCGCATATGAACGCCGAGGCCCTCGGCCTGACGCTCGAGACCGGCATCGCGCATTACTGGTCGCGCTCGCGCAACACGCTGTGGAAGAAGGGGGAGACCTCCGGCAACGTTCAGCATGTGGTTTCGCTGACCACCGATTGCGACCAGGACGCCTTGCATCTCATCGTCACGGTCGCCGGCGACGGCGCGACCTGCCACACCGGGCGACGCTCCTGCTTCTATCGCAATGTCAGCATTCGCGGCGGGAAGCCGGTGCTCGTCGACCTCGGCATGAAACCATTGTCGGATAAGGGCTAGCCTGTTTGACCGAAAGTCGGTCTCGATTTCTTGAAGCCGGCCAGCGTAGACTTTGTCCGGCGAAGCACCCATCTAGAGTGGAGACTGGCTGACAACACCACCAGGGAACGTTGCGGTGAGGGCTGCGTTGAACCATTCGGTTCGCCGACGCGACGCATATTCACCAAATTGATACTGTCCTCGGCCATGATGCCCGAGGGACTAGGAGACGGACATGCTCGATTGGGCATCTCTACGCAGGAAGCAGGAGAACCGGGCGATCGAGGTGGTTCCGCCGGAACCGCCCTTACCCGAGCCGGAACCGCAGAAGAACCAGGGCATCGCGCTGGCGCTCGGCGGCGGGGCGGCGCGTGGCTGGGCCCATATCGGCGTTCTGCGGGCGCTCGACGAGGCGGGCATTCCGATCGGCATGATCGCCGGCACCTCCATCGGCGCGCTGGTGGGCGGCTGCTATCTGGCGGGCAAACTGGATGAACTCGAAGAATTTGCCCGCTCGCTGACCAAACGACGCATTTTCGGCCTGCTCGACATCAATTTCGGCGGCAGCGGACTGTTCGGCGGCATGAAGCTGACGGCACGCATGCAGGAGCACCTGGAAGGCGTCACCTTCGACGACCTGTCAAAACCGTTCGTCTGCGTGGCGGCGGAAATTCGCACCGGCCACGAGATCTGGCTGTCGAGCGGTTCGCTGATCACCGCCATGCGCGCGTCCTATGCGCTGCCCGGCGTGTTCGAACCCGTGGTCTGCAACGGCCGCGTCCTGGTCGACGGCGCGCTGGTCAATCCGGTTCCCGTGTCCGCCTGCCGCGCCTACGAGCAGCCGCTCGTCATGGCAGTCAATCTTCACTACGATCTGTTCGGCCGCGCCGCCGTCATCAAGCACAGCGCCGACCTGCCGCAGACCATCGACGCCGACGGCAAGACGCCGCTGGTGGTGGTCGACAAGGGCCAGAACCAGCGCGACCAGCGGCTCGGCATCACCGGCGTCATGGTCGAGGCGTTCAACATCATCCAGGATCGCATCTCGCGCGCCCGCATGGCCGGCGACCCGCCGGACTTGTCGCTGCAGCCGAAGCTCGGCCATATCGGCCTCACCGAATTCTACCGCGCCGACGAGGCGATCGAGCTCGGCTATGAGACGACAAAGGCGCGCGTCGGTGAGTTGCAGCGTCTCATGAACGTGCTCGCCTAGACCGGTTTGCTTTTCCGCATTTATGCGGACGTCAGGTGATTCCACCTGACTGCAAAATGCTCTGAAAAATCAGACACCGGCTGCATCGAGAATGCGCAATTGCATGCGCTTGCTGCCATTCCAGTGATTGACGGACAGCGTCCCGGCGAGATGGATCGTCGCGCCGCGATTGTTGAACAGGAACGTGCCGAGATCCGTTTCGGCGGCCCGGAAGGCGATCGCCTCCAGCCGCGCGCCCGTCTGCGAGCGCAGTTCGGCGCGCACATGGCCATTGCCGACGATGCGGGCGTCGGCCAGCCGGTGGCGCGGCAGGGCCAGCACTGGTGTCGGATGGCCGGAACCGAAGGGGCCGGCCGTCTCCAAAGCGTCGAACAGCGTGAAGCCGGCGCCATCGGCCGACAACGCCGCGTCGATCTTCAGGCTTTCCGCATCGCGCAGCCGCGTCACGGCATCGGCCGCCCGCTCTTCGAAGAATGCCCGCAGAGGTCCAAGCTTGCCACGCTCGACCGTAATGCCGGCGGCCATCGCATGGCCGCCGCCCTTGACGAGCAGTCCTTCGGCAACGGCCTCGCGCACCAGCTTGCCGAGATCGAAGCCTGGAATGGAGCGCCCCGAACCCGTGCCCTTGCCGTTCGGGTCGAAGGCGATGGCGAAGGTCGGCCGGCGCGCATGATCCTTCAGGCGCGAGGCGATCAGCCCGACAATGCCCGGGTGCCAACGGTCGCTGGCCGTCACCAGCACGGCCGGCCCGTCGCCGGCCATCAGTTCCGCATCGGCCTCGGCGCGCGCCTCGGCCAGCATGACGGTTTCCATATCCTGGCGCTCGGTGTTCAACCGGTCGAGCGTCTCGGCGATGCTGGCCGCCTCGACCGGATCGTCGCTGGCCAGAAGGTTGCTGCCCAACGCAGCGTTGCCGATGCGTCCGCCGGCATTGATGCGCGGCCCGATCAGGAAGCCCAGATGATAGGGGTTGAGCGGCTCCCCTATGCGCGAGACGCGGGCAAGGGCTGCCAGTCCCGGCGTCCTCATCTGGCGCGCGGCGATGAGGCCCTTGACGACGAAGGCGCGGTTGATGCCGATCAGCGGCACCACGTCGCAGACCGTGCCGAGCGCCACCAGGTCGAGCATGGCCAGAAGATCCGGCGGCGGTTTGGCCCCGGCGCTCTGGCGCAATTCCTTGACGGTCTGGACAAGCGCCAGAAAGACGACGCCGGCGGCGCACAGATGCCCCTGGCCGGAAAGATCGTCCTCGCGGTTCGGATTGACCACGGCGACGGCCGGCGGCAGATCGCCGCCCACCTGGTGGTGGTCGAGCACGACGACCTCGGCGCCCGCATCATTGGCCGCAGCGATCGCCTCGGCGCTGTTGGTGCCGCAATCGACGGTGACGATCAGGCTGGCGCCGCGCGCCGCCAATTCGCGCATCGCGTCGGGATTGGGGCCGTAGCCCTCGAAGATGCGGTCCGGAATATAGATCTCGGCCTCGATGCCATAATGGCCGAGGAAGCGCTTCATCATCGCCGAGGAGGATGCGCCATCGACATCGTAATCGCCGAAAATCGCCACTCGCTCGCCGCTCAGCACGGCCTGGGCCAGGCGTTTTGCGGCCTTTTCCATATCGGTCAGGGTCGCCGGATCGGGGAGCAGGTCGCGGATGGTCGGTGCCAGAAAGCGCTGCGCATCGTCCTGCGTCACGCCACGGCCGGCCAGAACGCGGGCGACGATGTCGGGAATGCCGTGGCTTTGCGCGATGGCCAGCGCAACATTCTCGCCGCGCGGGTCGAGCCTGTGCTCCCAGGCAAGGCCGCGCGCCGAATGCCGGACATCGAGGAAATAGCGTTTGTCGCCTGTGGTCATCGCCGCCTTCGTTTCACAGCGGCCCGGCAAAGGCAAGCAGGCGGATTGGACCTCAGAACTTTTCCAAATCCTGGTGCCGGGCGATGATCTCGCGCACCGTCTGCGAGGACGAGCGCATGACGATGGTGTGGGTGGAAATCTGCTCACGGCCGAATTTCACGCCGGCGAGCAAATTGCCGTCGGTGACGCCGGTGGCGGCAAACAGGACATCGCCCCGAGCCATCTCGTCCATGCGGTAGACCTTGTTGGGGTCGGCAATGCCCATCTTGGCGGCGCGCGCCACCTTCTCCTCGGTGTTGAGCTGCAGCCGTCCCTGCATCTGTCCACCAATGCAGCGCAAGGCGGCTGCCGCCAGAACGCCTTCCGGGGCGCCGCCAATGCCGAGATAGATGTCGATGCCCGTCTCGTCGGGATCCGTCGTGTGAATGACGCCGGCCACATCGCCGTCGCCGATCAGGCGGATGGCAGCACCCGTGCCGCGCACTTCCTCGATCAGGCGCGCATGGCGCGGCCGGTCGAGGATGCAGGCGGTGATCTCGTTGACCGGGACGCCCTTGGCCTTGGCCAGCGCCTCGATGTTCTCGACCGCCGGAGCGTCGAGATCGACGACGCCTTGCGCGTAGCCCGGACCGACGGCGATCTTCTCCATGTAGACGTCCGGCGCGTAAAGCAGGCTGCCGCGCTCGGCAATGGCGATCACCGCCAGCGAATTGGGCAGGTTCTTCGCACAGATCGTCGTGCCTTCCAGCGGGTCGAGCGCGATGTCGACTTCGGGCCCCTCGCCGGCACCCACTTCCTCGCCGATATACAGCATCGGCGCCTCGTCGCGCTCGCCCTCACCGATCACCACCGTGCCCTTGATCGGCAGGCGGTTCAGCTCCGAGCGCATGGCGTCGACCGCCACCTGGTCGGCGGCCTTCTCGTCGCCACGGCCGCGCAACCGGGCAGCGGCCACCGCCGCGCGCTCCGTCACACGAACGAGTTCCAGCGTGAGAATGCGGTCGAGACCGGCCTGCGTGGCTTTCAGCATGAGTTCATTCCTGATGTTTCGCCCGCCTTCCTTGGCGGCGGGCTTCTTTTGGCAAACGGCAGGCGGCACGGCAAGGCCCCGCGGCGGCGGCTGGAGACATGAATCGATTGAAAAGAAATGAGGGAACTAGCGAATAGCGAATAGAAGGTACAATTGAGTTTGGCGGCGATGCACAAGCCCGCTCTCAGCTCGCTATCCCCTATTCGCTATTCGCTCTTCTTCAGGCGGCCCGTTCGATGCGAATAACTTGCGGCTTGTCGACCAGATGTCCGTCCTGCATCACGCCTTCGACCGCCTTGCGCACCGCCGCCTCGGTGGTCTCGTGGGTAACGAGAATCACGTTCTTCTGGTCGGCCGGCAAACCGCCATCGGCATGCTGGACGATGGATTCCAGCGAGATGTCGTTGTTGGCCATGCGCTTGGCGATGGCAGCGAACACACCGGCGCGGTCATGCACCGTCATGCGGATGAAATAGCCGCCGGCATGCGCCCGCATGCGCGCCTTCTTGTAGGGCGCAAGCTTCCTGGCCGGCCGGCCGAAGACCGGTCCGTGCTGGAAGCCCGGCCGGCTCTTGGCGATGTCGGCGATGTCGCCGATGACGGCAGAGGCCGTGGCGTTGCCGCCCGCCCCAGGCCCCGACAAAAGCAGCTCGCCCAGAATGTCGGTCTCGATCGCCACGGCGTTGGTGACGCCATGAACCTGGGCGATCACCGACTGGGTCGGCACCATGGTCGGATGGACGCGCTGCTCGATGCCGCTGTCGGTGCGCTGGGCGACGCCGAGCAGCTTGATGCGGTAGCCGAGTTCGCTGGCGGCGCGAATGTCGGCCTGCGTGATGTTGGAAATCCCTTCCATGTAGATGTCGTCGGCCGAGATGCGGCAACCGAACGCCAGGCTGGTCAGGATGGACAGTTTGTGCGCCGTGTCGTGCCCCTCGATGTCGAAGGTCGGGTCGGCCTCGGCGTAACCCAGGCGCTGCGCCTCGGCGAGGCAGTCGACGAAGGACAGGCCCTCGTCCTCCATCCGCGTCAAGATGTAGTTGGCGGTGCCGTTCATGATGCCGAAGACGCGGTTGACCGTGTTGCCGGCGAGCGCCTCGCGCATGGTCTTGATGATCGGTATGCCGCCGGCCACCGCCGCCTCGTAATTGAGGAGAACGCCCTTCTCCTCGGCGATCGCCGCAAGCTCTACCCCGTGTTTCGACAACAGCGCCTTGTTGGCCGTCACCACGTGCCGGCCGGCCTGCAGCGCCGCCTTGACGGCGGCAAGTGCGGCGCCGTCATGGCCGCCGATCAGCTCGACGAAAACGTCGATCGGCGCGGATCGTGCCAGCTCGACCGGGTCGTCCAACCATTGCGCGTTGCCGAGCGTGATGCCGCGGTCACGGCTGCGGTCGCGCGCCGATACCGCCGCCAGGACAATCTCGCGTCCGCATTGCCGGGTCAGCTCCGCTTCCTTGTCCGTCATGCAGCGCACGACGGATGCCCCAACGGTGCCAAGTCCCGCAATTCCAATACGCAACGCTTCAGCCATGTCGCGGCGTGCTCCTTCTTAACTGATCAGGAATGACCGCTCAGCGCCGGGCGCCGAGCGGGATGACGTTGTCGGTGGTTTCCGGCGCCGTGGCCAGGAAACGCTTGATGTTGCGCGCCGCCTGGCGGATGCGATGCTCGTTCTCGACCAGGGCGATGCGCACATGATCGTCGCCGAACTCGCCGAAGCCGATGCCCGGCGCAACCGCCACGTCGGCCTTTTCGACCAGGAGCTTGGAGAATTCCAGCGAGCCGAGCGCGCGGTAGGCCTGAGGGATCGGCGCCCAGGCGAACATGGTCGCCGGCGGCGGCGGCACCGGCCAGCCGGCGCGGCCGAAAGCCTCGACCAGCACGTCGCGGCGGCGATGGTAGATGCCGCGCACCTCATCGATCTCCGCGCCATCCGAATTGAGGGCAGCGGCGGCCGCCACCTGGATCGGCGTGAAGGCGCCATAGTCGAGATAGGATTTGACGCGCGAAAGTGCTGCGATCAGCCGTTCGTTGCCGACGGCGAAGCCCATCCGCCAACCCGGCATGGAAAAGGTCTTCGACATGGAGGTGAACTCGACCGTCACATCCATCGCACCCGGCACTTCGAGGACGGAGGGGGGCGGATTGCCGTCGAAATAGATCTCCGAATAGGCCAGATCGGACAGGATGATGAGATCGTTCTTGCGGGCGAAAGCGACCACGTCCTTGTAGAAATCCAAGGTTGCGGTGAAGGCGGTCGGATTGGCCGGATAGTTGAGGATCAGCGCCAGCGGCTTCGGCGTCGAATAGCGCACGGCGCGCTCCAGCGCCGGAATGAAATCATTGTCCGGCTCGGCCTGGATGGCGCGGATCACGCCACCCGACATGATAAAGCCGAAGGCGTGGATCGGATAGGTCGGATTGGGGCACAGAACCACGTCGCCCGGCGCGGTGATGGCTTGCGCCATATTGGCGAAACCCTCCTTCGAGCCAAGCGTGGCGACGACCTGCGTTTCCGGGTTCAGCTTGACGCCGAAACGGCGCGCATAATAGGCGGCCTGGGCGCGGCGGAGGCCCGGAATGCCGCGCGAGGAGGAATAGCGGTGCGTGCGCGGGTCGCGCACCACATCGCAGAGCTTGTCGACGATGGCCTGCGGCGTCGGCAGGTCCGGATTGCCCATGCCGAGATCGATGATGTCGGCGCCGCGCGCGCGCGCGCTGGCCTTCAGGCGATTGACCTGCTCGAAGACATATGGCGGCAGTCGGCGAATCTTGTGGAATTCTTCCATCGTGGTTCCTCAACACGCATGCGCACCCTGCGCCCGGCTCTCCATATACCCAAACCCCGAACCGGTCGAGAGCGTCGCCTGCCCTGTCCAGGGCAATCGGGTGAACCCGATTGCCCTTCTTTTCTTGCTGCCTCAAACGCCGGCGGTCGCATCCGCGACCTTGGCTTCACGCGTCAAAAGGCGCGACGGCCAATCGGCCTTGCCATTTTCGCTTTGCGAAAATGGTTTCCACCGATCGCGCCGAGCAGTAAACAGGATTGTTTTCCATCACTCGATTGCCCTGCGGCCCTGTCTTACTCGCCGCGCTCGATCTCTTCGAGGCGCCTTTGTGCGTGGGTTTTGGCAAGCTTGCGCAGGCGATCGGCCTCGGCCGCCGGATTGCCCGAAGGCGTGCTCGCGCCGAGCCTCTTCCTGGTCGCCGTCAGGTCGCGCGTCAGGGTTTCCTTTTCACCGGCAGTGATCGGCGTGGCGGCCGAATCGGGCGCCACATTCAGGTTCGGGTATTCGCCCGTCAGGCGTGCACCTGCAATTGGCGCCGCGTTGGTCTCGGCCGTGTTGGCCGGGGCTGTGTTGGCCGGAGCCGGCAGCGTGGCGACGGGTGCGGCATCCTCAAGGCTGGCGCTCATGCAACCGGCCAGCGCGCCGGCCTGACAGGTGAGCAGCAGCCCCAGCGCGGCGACTTGAAAAATCCTGCCGTGACGATTGAATTTCATATTATCTTCCGATTCGAGCCGCTACGGTGCATGATAGTGGGGGAGCCTCCCAGCAGACTACAGCATCGGCCCGAAAATCGGAACCGATTTTCGGAAAGAACGATGCGTAGATTCAAAGAGTTAGAGCGCTCTTTGTGCATCGGAATGGATGCACGGCGCTCTGTGTCAACACCGCGCCGCATGAAAGGCGCGGATAGAGTGCGGGCGCAAATCATGGCTCAAAAGAATGGAACCAACAGTTCAAAGGACCAGTCGAACGCATCGGTAGACCAGTATCTGGCGAAAGATCCCGAACGCCTTGCCCGCAACCTAGCCCGCGCCCTCGAGGAGCTCGGCAAGGCAGCCGCCGCCTGGACCGAAGCACGAGAAAAAGGCGAGACCAGCGACGTCACCACGGCGCCGCTCGTCGATATGGTGCGCACGTTTTCGCGCGTCAGCGAATACTGGCTTGGCGATCCCGCCCGCGCGCTCGAAGCCCAGACGCGGCTTTTTGCCGAGTTCATGGGGTTGTGGGCCAATGCCATCCGCCGCATGAGCGAGGATGCTGCGGCCGACTATGCCTCTCCGCCAGCCGCCGACAAACGCTTCCAGGACCCCGAATGGGGACGCAACGCCTTCTTCAGCTTTCTGAAACAGGCCTATCTCGTGACCTCGCGCTGGGCCGTCGACCTGGTGGACGGCGCCGAGAACCTGGACGACATGACACGACACAAGGCGCGATTCTACGTCGACCAGATCAGCCAGGCGCTGTCGCCGTCGAATTTCCTCCTGACAAACCCGGAGCTCTTTCGCGAAACCATGTCGAGCGACGGCGAAAACCTGGTGCGCGGCATGCGCATGCTGGCCGAGGACATCTCGGCCGGCAAGGGTGATCTGAAGCTGCGCCAGTCCGACGCGTCGAAATTCAAGGTGGGCGAGAACATTGCCATGACGCCGGGCAAGGTGATCGCCCGCAGCAGGCTGGCAGAGGTCATTCAATATGAACCGGCGACGAAGGAGGTGCTCAAGCGGCCGCTGCTCGTGGTGCCACCGTGGATCAACAAATTCTACATTCTCGACCTCAATCCGAAACGTTCCTTCATCCGCTGGGCGGTTGAACAGGGTCACACCGTGTTCGTCATCTCCTGGGTCAACCCCGACGAGCGACACGGCAGGCTGGACTGGGCCGACTACATCGACGAAGGCATCCGATTCGCGCTGGAGGCGGTCGAGCAGGCGACCGGCGCAGACGCGGTCAACGCAATGGGCTATTGCGTCGGCGGGACACTTCTGGCGGCAAGCCTGGCGCTGATGGCGGCCGAGGGCGACACGCGCATCGCTTCGGCAACGCTGCTGACCACCCAGGTCGATTTCACCCATGCCGGCGACCTGAAGGTGTTCGTCGACGAGGAGCAGGTCCAGGCGCTCGACAAGGCAATGCGCGGCAGGGGCTATCTCGACGCCAACCGAATGGCCACCGCGTTCAACATGCTGCGCGCCGGCGACCTGATCTGGCCCTACGTCGTCAACAACTACCTGCGCGGCCGGGCGCCCCTGCCCTTCGACCTGCTGTACTGGAACTCCGATTCGACCCGCCTGGGGGCGGCCAACCACTCCTACTATCTGCGCAATTGCTATCTCGAGAACAA
The DNA here is from genome assembly GCF_001050155.1 of Nitratireductor soli. Lineage (GTDB taxonomy): Bacteria > Pseudomonadota > Alphaproteobacteria > Rhizobiales > Rhizobiaceae > Nitratireductor > Nitratireductor soli. The sequence continues at coordinate 74,968 of NZ_LFVY01000012.1, read as the reverse complement.
TCTTTCGCGTGGGCGGGCGACGCTGCACGGCAAGCGCATCCAGATCGAAGACGTCAAGATCCCGATCTTCAACCTGGCCACGCGCGAAGACCACATCGCGCCGGCCAAGTCGGTCTTCCTGGGAAGCCGGTGCTTCGGCGGCCCGGTCGAGTTCATCCTGGCCGGCTCCGGCCACATCGCCGGCGTCATCAACCCGCCGGAGATGAACAAATACCAGTTCTGGACGGGCTCCAAACCCGAGGGAATGCTGGAGAACTGGCTTTCCGAGGCGACCGAGACACCCGGTTCCTGGTGGCCTCACTGGCATGCGTGGATCGAAAAGCAGGACGGCCAGCGCGTGGCGGCGCGCAAGCCCGGCGGACGGCGAAAGACACTGGGAGACGCGCCAGGCGAGTATGTGCGGGTACGCGCCTAAGGTCAGCGCCTGGCCTCGCTCGTGCAAATCCCCTACCTCGGCGCCGCCGGGCCTGGGGATTTGAGTTTGTCGGCACGAACGTATAACAATCATGTTCTTGCCTCATTCCTTCCCTACCGGCATATTGCGGTTTGCCGTAAGGACGCGAATTGGCTAGCAAGTCTAGTGACGCGAGGGGCGTAGAGATTCGGAGTCCGGTACTTTCGTATTTTACGAAGACGCTTGTATCTTGCGAAGACACTTGGACGAGGGGATTTGTTTTTGACTTTTTGGTACAGAGGCGCATGTCGCAATCCGGCGACAGCAGAGTTTGGCCGAAGCGGCCTCCTCGCGGCATTCTGCGCCGTTCTTCTTGCCTCCTGTTCCACAGCCTCCGACCCCGTCACACAATTCGGTCTTGCTCCCACATCCAACCCGGAGCCTTCCGCTGCGTTGTTCTCCGGCGACGTCGATCAATCCGTTGCCGCCGCAGCCTATGCAGACGCCCAGAAGGACGGTTCAGCCCCGGTTCCCGCGGCGCGGCCCGACCAGGAAAAGCTCACCCAGGTGGATGGCGAAGCGGCGGCGGACACCGTCGCGGTTGAAACGGCAAGCGCCGAGCAGGCGCCTGCCAAACCAACCGAAGCCTCCCCCGCCGCGGATGTGACGAAACCTGCGGCAGCGGAGGCATCCAGCGAAACTGCGGATGTTGAGTCGGCAGCAGCGACCGAGGAACCCGCGACAAGCGAAGAGATGGTGACCGCCGAGGAAACCAGCGCCAAGAAACGCGACTTCCTCTCAGCCTTCTTCTCCCCGCGCCAGGCGAATGCCGCCACAGCGGCCGAAAAAATCACCCAGCCCACGGTCGCTCCCGGATCCGCCGAAGCGGAGAAGCCGAAGGTGATCCTGGCTGCGGCGTCGACACAGACCAAGCCTGTGCGTGCATCGCTCGGCATGGGCGATGCCCTGCCTGGTGTGCGCCAGGGAGAGAATCTCTTTGAATTTTCGCGCAAGTCCGGCTCCGGCGATGCCGATGTCGATATGTATGAGGAAGAGCCCAGCTACCAGGTGGCGTCGGCCGCCGGCATGGCCAGGCTGGCGCCCAACGGCCTCCTGAAGCAGCGCGACAACGTCGACACGGCATGCCTCAAGCCGGCCCTTGTCGGCATGCTGAAAACGATCGAGCGCCATTACCGCAGGCCCATCATTGTCACCTCCGGCTATCGCAGCCCCAGCTACAACCAGCGTGTTCGCGGGGCACGCAATTCGCTGCACATGTACTGCGCGGCGGCCGACATCCAGATCGAGGGCGTCAGCAAATGGGAGCTGGCGAAGTATGTCCGTTCCATGCCCGGGCGCGGCGGTGTCGGCACCTATTGCCACACCACGTCGGTGCATGTGGATGTCGGACCCGAGCGCGATTGGAACTGGCGCTGCCGCCGGCGTAAATAAATTGAAAAATCGCCGTGAACGGCCACAAGACGGGTTGCCGTGCACGCGGAAGCTCACTATAAGGCGGCTCGTCTTGAGCGCGCCCATCGTCTAGCGGTCTAGGACGCCGCCCTTTCACGGCGGAAACAGGGGTTCGATTCCCCTTGGGCGTACCAAGTTTCTCCCTGAGGAGATCGATCCGTGGCGGACTTTTCTCCGACATATCGTCTCCGCTGCGCGAGCATCGGCGATGCCGTCGGGAAGACCTGAAACGGCGAGACGGCGCATGCAATTCTCCCCACCGCTGATCGAAGCCCGCCTGATCCGCCGCTACAAGCGGTTCCTGGCGGATGTGGCCCTGAGGGGCGGCGAGCAGATCACCGTTTCGGTGCCCAATACCGGCTCCATGCTCGGCCTGACGGCCGAGGGATCGCGCGTCTTCCTGTCGCGCTCCGATGACCCGAAGCGCAAATACAGCCATCGCCTGGAAATCGTCGAGGCCGACGGCTCGCTGGTGGGAATCAACACCGGCCTGCCGAATCGGCTGGCGGAAGAAGCGATCGCCGCGGGGTTGATCGACGATCTGGCCGACTATCCGTCGATCAGGCGGGAACAACGCTATGGCGAACGTTCGCGCATCGATCTGCTCCTGGAGCATCCGGATCGCCCGCCCGCCTATGTCGAGGTCAAGAACGTGCATTTCCGGCGCCAGGCCGGGCTTGCCGAATTTCCCGACACGGTGACGACACGCGGCGCGCGCCATCTCGATGAACTGTCGCGCATGCGCGCAGCAGGCCACCGGGCGATCATGGTCTACCTGATCCAGCGCGACGATTGCGACCATTTCCGCCTTTGCGACGATCTCGACCCAGGCTATGTGGCGGCGTTTCGGCGCGCCAGCGCAGCCGGGGTTGAAGCTTACGCCGTCAGATGCCACATCAGCGCACAAGCGATCGTGCCGGATCGGGCGATAGACATCGTCGCGGAAAAGCCGCAAAATCCGGCCTTGTTTCAAACGACACCAGCATAGACAGCCGAGCCCATGGTCACCTATCTCGAAGCCGACAACGCCCCCTTGCGCAACACCGGCCAGATCCGCCTGTATGACGAGGCGGGTTTCGCCGGCATGCGCAAGGCATCCACGCTGACGGCGCGCTGCCTCGACGAATTGGCCGCCATCGTCGCACCGGGCGTGACCACCGGCGCCATCGACCGCTTCGTGTTCGAGTTCGGCATGGATCACGGCGCCATTCCCGCCACGCTGAACTATCGCGGCTACACGAAATCCTGCTGCACCTCGATCAATCACGTGGTCTGCCACGGCATTCCCGACGACAAGCCGCTGCGCGACGGGGATGTCGTCAACATCGACGTCACCTATATCCTCGACGGCTGGCATGGCGATTCGAGCCGCATGTATCCGGTCGGGACGATCAAGCGCGCCGCCGAACGGCTGCTCGAAGTGACGCATGAGTGCCTGATGCGCGGCATCGCCGCGGTCAGGCCAGGCGCGCGCACGGGCGCCATCGGCGCGGCCATCCAGTCCTATGCCGAGGGCGAGCGCTGCTCGGTGGTGCGCGATTTCTGCGGCCACGGCGTCGGGTTGCTGTTCCACGACGCGCCGAACATCCTGCACTATGGCAGCGCCAATGAAGGCGTCGAGATGCGCCCGGGCATGATCTTCACCATCGAGCCGATGATCAATCTCGGCCGCCCGCATGTCAAAGTGCTGTCCGACGGCTGGACCGCGGTTACCCGCGACCGCTCATTGTCAGCCCAGTACGAGCACACGATCGGCGTGACGGAGACCGGCTGCGAAATTTTCACCCTGTCGCTTGCGGGACTCGACCGGCCCGGCCTGCCCGCCTAGTATCCTTCCGTGAAGCGGCAATGGCGCGGCAACCATTGCGAGCGGCGGGGGCACGGGATGGATGCGGACGACGACGAGCGTGTGTTCTTCGGCGAGGGACCGACCCAGCCGATCCGCGACAGGGACAAGCCGCACTATCATGGCCATCGCGACCGATTGCGGCAACGCTTCGCCGAGCTGGGCAGCGATGCGCTGACCGACTACGAGCTTCTCGAACTGTTTCTGTTTCGCGCCATACCGCGCGCCGACACCAAGGCGCCGGCCAAGGCCTTGCTGAAGCGCTTCGGCTCGCTTGCCGAGGTGCTGGGTGCGCCGGAGAAGCTGTTGGGCGAGGTGACAGGCATCGGCCAGGCAGCGGCGCGCGACCTGAAGCTTGCCGCCGCCCTCGCCCAACGCATGCTAAAGGCCGACCTGCGTGGGCGCCAGGTGTTGTCGTCGTGGTCGCAAGTCATCGACTATTGTCACGCCGTGATGGCGTATGAGCAGCGCGAGCAATTCCGCATCCTGTTTCTCGACAAGAAGAACCAGCTCATCGCCGACGAGGTGCAACAGACGGGCACGGTCGATCACACACCGGTCTACCCCCGCGAGATCGTTCGGCGGGCGCTGGAATTGTCGGCGAGCGCCGTCATCCTGGTGCACAACCATCCCTCCGGCGACCCGACCCCGTCGCGCGCCGATATCGAGATGACGAAAACCATCGTCGAGACGGCAGCGCCGCTCGGCATCATCGTCCACGACCATATCATCGTCGGCAAATCCGGCCATGTGAGCTTCAAGGGCCTGCAACTCATCTGACGCAATGCCTGCTGGAGCGCCGTGCGCCCATTCCAGGCGCCATAGCACACGGCACAATACTGCACTGACCCCGGTGCGTGGTTCGACAAGCTCACCATGAGGGGGGTCTAAGGTTGCAAAACCCATGCGAACGTCTCGGGATCAGCTCCCTGCCAAGTCCAGCCCCCCTCATGGTGAGCTTGTCGAACCACCCACGGCGCTGTAACGAAAAAGGCCGCCTGAGCGGCGGCCTTTCATCAACTTGCCGGTGAGCAGGGCGGCTTATTCGCCACCCTCCTCCTTCTTGGCTGCAGCCTTCTTCGGCGCGGCCTTCTTCTTCGCGGCAGGCTTTTCCTTCTTCGCCGGCTTCGACGAGACGTCTTCGTCATCGTCGGCCATCAGCTCGTCGCGCGACACGTTCTTGTCGGTGACGGAGATTTCGGCCAGCAGATGGTCGATCACCTTCTCCTCGAACAACGGCGCGCGGATGTTGGCCATGGCCTGCGGGTTCTGACGATAGAACTCGTAGATTTCCTGCTGCTGGTGCGACGGATAGCGGCGGATCGATTCGATCAGCGCGCGCTGCATCTCCTCGTCGCCGACCTGAACGCTGGCCTTTTCGCCGATCTCGGAAAGAACCAGGCCCAAGCGCACACGCCGCTCGGCGAGACGCTGATATTCCTCGCGCGCCTCGTCCTCGGTCGTGTCCTCGTCCTCGAAGCTGCGCCCGGCCGTTTCGAGATCGCGGGTCACCTGGCTCCAGATGTTGTCGAACTCGGCCTCGACGAGCTTCGACGGCGCGTCGAACTTGTAGGCTTCGTCCAGCGCGTCGAGAATCTGCCGCTTGGCCTTCTGACGGGTCACCTGGCCGAACTGGTTCTCGAGCTGGCCACGAACGATCTCACGCAGCTTCTCGGCCGATTCAAGGCCGAGCATCTTCGCCGTGTCGTCGTTGATCTCCAACTCGTTGGGCTTGGAGATCTCCTTGACCTTGATGTCGAACTCGGCCTCTTTGCCGGCCAGATGCTCGGCGGCATATTCTTCCGGGAACGTCACCTTGATGGTGGTCTCGTCACCAGCCTTGAGGCCGACGAGCTGTTCCTCGAAACCAGCGATGAACTGGTTGAAGCCGATAACCACCTCGGAATCCTCGGCCGCACCGCCGTCGAAGGGCTCGCCGCCGATCTTGCCGAGATAATCGAGCTTGACCTTGTCGCCGTCGGCGGCCTTGCCCTTCTTCACCTCGTAGGTGCGGGCGGAATCGGCAACGCGCTTGACCTGCTCCTCGACCTCGTCTTCCGGCACGTCATAGACCAGACGGGTGATCTTGATCTCGGAGAAATCCTTCAGGTCGATCGGCGGAATGACCTCGTAAGTCATGGAGAACTCGAAGTCGGCATTGCCGGCGAGCACCTTCTCGGCTTCCTTCTCATCCTCGGTCATCGAGATTTCCGGCTGCATGGCCGGCTTCTCGCCACGCTCGGAAAGGAGTTTCGAGGTGTCGGAGAGGATTTCGTTGACGACCTCCGCCATGAGGGATTTGCCATAAACCCGGCGCAGGTGCTGGGCAGGCACCTTGCCAGGCCGGAAGCCCTTCAGGTTCACCTTGCCCTTGGCGTCATCGAGGCGCTGCTCAAGGCGCGCCTCCAAGTCCTTGGCGGGGACGGTGACCTTCAGTTCGCGCTTGAGCCCTGAGTTTAGAGTCTCGGTAACCTGCATCCATCAAACCTTTGTATTCGCTTGCATCGCCGCGTTCACGGCGCCCACCGCTCGTTCTGTCGGGGAAATCGTGCCGGAGTTGGCCCTTCTGGTGCGGGTGGAGGGACTTGAACCCCCACGGCTTGCGCCACAGGAACCTAAATCCTGCGTGTCTACCAATTCCACCACACCCGCTCCGAAAGCCCCGAGATACGCCTCAAGCTTCCGAAAGCGCGGGGTTCTATATCACCTGCACCTAGTCTATCAAAGAGAAATTGGCAAGTTTCAGGGCTTTTTTACAGCCCGCCGCGGCGTGGCCCGAGGCCGGCCCCGGGTCGGTCTTTCGCGCGTGGTTCATCAGCGTTTGTTTTTTGCCCCACAACCGGTTCCCGTCCGCGCCACAGCGCAGCCGCAAAATGGCCATGCTGCATTGCACAAAACGCAATGCTGTCATGCAACATTGGCACTTCAAAGCATCGCTCGATGAGACTATCTCCTGGTCATAACGAATTCATGATTAGAACGAAGCGAGCAACGACATGAACATCATCCGCAACTACCGCAACTGGCGCCGCTACCGGCAGACCGTCACCGAGCTGAGCCGCCTGTCCAACCGCGAGCTGAACGATCTCGGCATCTCGCGTGGCGACATCCCCTTCGTGGCGCGCAAGTCTCTCTAGAGAGTTTGAATTTCGCCAGGGTCACCTCCTCCCGACCCTGACGAATACGGCCGGCATCCTCCTCCTCCCAATTGCCGGCCACCCAAAACGACACCCGCCGAACCTCCTCCCTCGGCGGGTGTTGTTTCCCCGGTGAAGCAGCCGCTTGAGCGCATTGCCGGAGACGTGTTTCCAGGCTTCCATCAGGGCCACCTCCTCCCGACCCTGATGGATACGACCGGCCACCTCCTCCCGAGCGCCGGTCACCCAAAACGACACCCGCCGAAACTCCTCCCTCGGCGGGTGTTGTTTCCCAGCGAAGGCAACCTATATGGAGCCAGTCGCACAGAGATTTGACAGTTTCGTCGGGGTTACCTCCTCCCAATCCTGACGGATACGACCGGCACCTCCTCCTCCCAAAATGCCGGTCACCCTATAACGACACCCGCCGGACCTCCTCCCTCGGCGGGTGTCGTTTTTCGGGGACACGGGCACTTTCCCCTTCTTCCACCGTCGATCAAACGATCCCCGTGATGACGGCGCGCGATCCGTTGCATTCCGCTGCGCTCTCCCTTCTTGTTTTTCCGCATTTATGCAGACGTCAGGTGATTTCACCTGACTGCAAAATGCTATATGCCCTTCCCATGAAACCAATTCACATCATCGGCGGCGGCCTCGCCGGCTCGGAAGCGGCCTGGCAGGCGGCGCAAGCCGGCGTTCCGGTCATCCTGCACGAGATGCGCCCCGTGCGCGGCACCGACGCGCACCAGACCGACGGGCTGGCGGAGCTCGTCTGCTCCAACTCCTTCCGCTCGGACGACGCCGCGACCAATGCAGTCGGCCTGCTGCATGCCGAGATGCGCCTTGCCGGGTCGCTGATCCTGCGTTCGGGCGATGCAAACCAGGTGCCGGCCGGCGGTGCGCTGGCGGTTGATCGCGTCGGCTTTTCGGACGCCGTCACGGCGGCGCTTACGGCGCATCCGCTGATCACCATCGCCCGCGAGGAGGTCACCGGCCTGCCGCCCGAGGATTGGGACCAGGCGATCATCGCCACCGGCCCGCTGACGGCACCAGCTCTCGCCGAGGCGATCGCCACCGCCACCGGCGCCGAATCGCTGGCCTTCTTCGATGCCATCGCGCCGATCGTCCATTTCGAGACGATCGACCTGGATGTCGCCTGGTTCCAATCGCGCTACGACAAGGTCGGGCCGGGCGGCACGGGCAAGGACTACATCAACTGTCCGATGGACAAGGCCCAGTACGAGGCCTTCATCCAGGCCCTTCTGGATGGTGAAAAGACCGTCTTCAAGGAATGGGAAGGCACGCCCTATTTCGACGGCTGCCTGCCCATCGAGGTGATGGCCGAGCGCGGACGCGAGACGCTTCGCCACGGTCCGATGAAGCCGATGGGGCTGACCAATGCCCACAAGCCCGACGAAAAGGCATATGCCGTGGTACAGCTGCGCCAGGACAATGCGCTGGGCACGCTGTACAATATGGTCGGGTTCCAGACGAAGCTGAAATACGGCGCGCAGACCGGCATTTTCCGCATGATCCCAGGTCTGGAAAACGCCGAATTCGCCCGGCTCGGCGGCCTGCACCGCAACACCTATCTCAATTCGCCGGCCCTGCTCGATGAGACCCTGCAACTGAAAAGCCGGCCCGGCCTGCGCTTTGCCGGCCAGATCACCGGCTGCGAAGGCTATGTGGAAAGCGCTGCGATGGGCCTGCTTGCCGGCCGCTTCGCCGCCGCCTCGCGGCTTGGACGGCCGTTTACCGCACCGCCCGTCACCACGGCATTCGGCGCGCTGCTCAACCACATCACCGGCGGGCATATCCTGTCGGCGGACGAGCCGGGCAAGCGCTCATTCCAGCCGATGAACGTCAATTTCGGCCTGTTTCCTCCGATCGAGGTGCCGAAGCTCGACGGCCGGCGGCTGCGCGGCAAGGAAAAGACCCTGGCGAAGAAGAAAGCGATGACGGCGCGCGCGCTCGTCGATTGGCAGTCCTGGCTGGGGCGGGATGCAGCCGGTATCGCCGCCGAATGAGCCGAAATCCGCGCGCGGGCGGCCTAGCTTATTGTTTTGCCGCATTTATGCGGACGTCAGGTGATTCCATCTGACTGCAAAAATGCTCTATTGCCACTCCGCACGCCGGATGAAGATCGTTCCGGTCACGTTGCGAACCTGCAGCGTCGGTCTCCGTTCGGCATGGAGATAGGTCGGCGCAAGCACGATCGTCCGGCCGTCGGCCGTCAAGGTCAGCACCGCGCCTTTCGTCTGCGTCGCCACCTCGCCGATCTGTTCGTCGTGTATGGCAAACAGCGTCGCCGGCCCGTCGCCGAAGCCAATGGCGATGGCATTGTCCCGCAGGGCCAAGGACAGGCTTTCCCCGTCAGGCATGTCGATCCTGCTGGCCGGGCCGTCTGTCGGATAGAGCTGCACGTTGAGAACGACCGTGTCGAAGCCAGCGACCGCGAGAACCATGGGCTCGGCGCTGCTCACCAACACCATGCTGTCCGTGCTCTTGCGCAGGCGGTCGGGATCGAGCTTCCAGGCCACGGCGATATCACGATAGGGATTGCTGCTGGCGGCCACGTCGATGCCCTCGGGCGCCACAGCCTGGAGGCTCCCCTTCCCGGACAGAAAGAGCAGAGCCGATAGCGCCCGGTCACGGCCTTCCTCATCGACTGGCGGGTTGTTGACGATTTCCAGGAACCGCGCGGACTGGTTTGCGATCGTTCGTGAAATGGCACCCTGCGGCCCGAAGCTGCCGACAAGCAGCGCCAGCACCGGCAGACCGGCGATGACCCGCGTGTCGCCGCGCAGGCGCGGCCAGAGCTGCGCCAGGACGAGGATCGCCGCCACCAGGCCGAAAAGCCCGAGCAGGAAGCGGTCCACGGTGATGCCGAAGGCGCCGACGCGCAGGACCAGCGCATAGGCCAGCAACGCCAGGGGAACGGGTAGAAGAAGCGGCCAGTACCGGACGAAGAAGCGTGTCGGCGCCCGTGCCGTGTCGAGAAACGGCTTGGTGAGGACCAGCGCGGCGAAAATGCAGAAGCCATAGGTCAGGACGAGCCAGCCGATCTGCCCCTGCGGCACGCTTTGCGTGACGACGATCTTCAAGGCGTAGAGATGCAGGATCAGCGCGTAGACGATCAGCAGCGGCACGGCGGCGAAATCGCCCAGCGCGCGCATGCCGCGCTTCATGAAACCGGCTTCGATGTCGCCAGGGACGGTGGAGAATTCGGCCGGCGTCTGCCCCATGCCGAACAGCGGGGCGATGAACAAGCCGATCGCCAGCCAGATGTGTTCGTAGAGATCGCCCGGAACGTCGATGCCGAACAGATGCGTCAGGCTGGCCAGAATGGCCGAAATGCCGCCACCGAACAGGCCGAGCGCCAAAAGCGCCAGAAGTGCTGCGAACACCAGCCGCGCGCCAAACATCCAGAAGCTGGCGCTGGTTCCACGCCCGGCAAAGGGCGCCAGCGGCACAAGACCGACCAGGGCTGCCAGGAACGCCCATTCGGTGGTGCGGCCGGTGATGCCCGGCCACATGATTGCAAAGGCGGCGAACCCGCATAGCAATGGCGCGGCGATATGCAGCCACGCCGCGCGCGAGCGCGGCTCGACGCACAGCTTGGCCGAGAACGACGCCAGAGCGGCGGCGATGAGGGCGAGGATCAGATCGTCCTGCCGCGCCGGCCCGTACGCGCCGTCGGCAAACAGGTGGATATCGGCCGCAAGGAGATTGGCGCACAGCGCCGCGAGAAAGAGAAACAGCGTTGTCAGCGGAAAGCGCAGAACCGCCGCGCGGGTCGCCGCCAGCATTTCCACGAGCGCCGAGCGCCACCCCGACAGAGCGAGGGATTGTGCTGCAGATGACATCGGTTCGAATCCCCTTCGATCCTTCAATGGTTCGCTATCGCAATGACCAGTCAAGCGGGGCGGAAATGCGGCGTCTCGCAGTCCGGTTGTCCAGGCTGAGGGGGACGCTCCATTCAACGTCAGTTCCATCCCCGCATCGCCAGCAGCAGCATCGTCCAATGACGGCGCCATTGGGCGATGCCGGCGACTTCATTCAACGGGTCGATCCGCGCGCCGGCGATGCGATCGAAGTAGCACGATGCGAGGCCGGCAGGCAGGTAGGCGGGGCGCAGCGAAGCCGGCAAGGCCCTGGCCGCGGATTCGAACCGTCCCGCATGCTCGCGTCCGAGCGCCACCATCGCCAGCACGGCGCGCCGGGTGCCTTGCGGGTCATTGCCGGCAAGCAGGGCTTCACGCGTTGTCCCGGCGGCGGCCAGAAGATCGGCTGGAAGGTAGCACTGGCCGCGTCGCCGGTGGACCGGCAAGGACCGCAGCAGGCCGGCAATCGCCTGGGCGCAGCCGGCATGACCGGCGATTTCGGCCGTTTGCGCGGCGGCCGATGCATCGAGCACCAGTGCGGCAAGCTGGATCAGCGCCGAGGCGGTCTCACCGCAATAGCCCTCCAGATCGTTGCGGCTGGGCATCGGGTCGTCGTAGAGATCGAACTCGCGCGCATCGAGCATGTCGAGCAGCGGTTGGACCGGTAGATGGAAGGTCCGCACCGTGTCGATCAGGGAAGCGGCAAGCGGGGCGCTCGTGGATGTTTCCGGCGCTTGCGACGTCAGAACGTCGCGCCAGAACTGCAGGCGCACGGCACCGGGCAGCGGTTCGCTGACGCGGTCGCGGATTGCCGCAATCTCGGCATTGAAGGCGTAGAGGGCGAACAGCGCATCGCGCTTTTGCGCCGGCGCGTAAAGCACGGAGAGATAGCGGTCGGGGTCGGCTTCGCGCACCACCGACAGCGCGTAGTGCGGATCACCCGCCATCTCAATCGACGGCAATCAGCGCTGCGGCAACGGTCCGGCTCTCGGCAAGCAGGACATTGTAGGTGCGCACCGCAGCGCCGGTCGCCATGGTCTCCACGGCGACGCCCGCGTCGCGGAACCGCTTGCGCAATTCCGCCGGCAGCGGGATCAGCGTCTTGCCCGTGCCGACAAGCAGAATGTCGAAGGCGTCCGCCTCTGCGATCAGCGCAGCGTAATCGCCCTCCCCGAGCCCTTCGAACGCCGTCACATCCCAGCCATGAATGCCCGACGGCAGGCAGAGGATCGAGCCACGATGCGACATGTCGGCGAAGCGGAAACCGCCATTGCCATAGGCATCGATGGGCGCGCGGCCGGGAAAATGGGCCGCGCGGATTTGCAGGCCGGCGGACATCACTTCGCCGGCAGCTGGCCGGCGGTTTCCCCGCCGGTCGCGTCACCGTCATCCGCCGTTCCGGCCTGCGAGCCGGCGCCGCGCATACGGAACAGGATCAACAACGGTCCGGCGATGAAGATCGACGAATAGGTGCCCATCACCACGCCAAAGATCATGGCCGCCGTGAAAGAGCGGATCACTTCCCCGCCGAAGATGAACAATGCAACGAGCGCCAGGAGCGTCGTCACCGAGGTCATCGTCGTGCGCGACAGGGTCTGGTTCATCGACAGGTCGAGCAATTGCGGCATCGGCATCTTCTTGAAGCGACGCAAATTCTCGCGCACGCGATCATAGACCACGACCGTGTCGTTCAGCGAATAGCCGACAATGGTCAGGATGGCCGCGATGCTCGTCAGGTTGAACTCGATCCCGGTAACGACGAAGAAGCCGATGGTCATGATGACATCGTGCAGCGTTGCCAGGATCGCGCCGACGGCGAACTGCCATTCGAAACGCAGCCAGATATAGATCAGGATGGCCAGCAGCGAGGCCAGCACGGCGATGGTTCCGGCGCGCGCCAATTCGTTGGAAACGGTCGGACCGACCACCTCGACGCGGCGGAACTCGTAGGCGTCCTCCAGCTCGCCGCGCATCTTGGCGATGACGGTCTGTTCGGCGTTGTCGCCGCCATCCTGCGCCTGGACGCGGATCAGCACCTCGCGCGGGTCGCCGAATTCCTGCACCTGGACCTCGCCGAGGTTCAGGCCGGAGAGCCGCGCCCGGATGTCGGCGAGATCGGCCGGCCCTTCGCGCGACTGCACCTCGATCGACGAGCCGCCGCGGAAATCGATGCCGTAGTTCATGTTGAAGCTCATGAACAGAACGACGGCGGCGATGGAGGCGATGGCCGACAGGGAGAAGGTGACGCGGCGAATCTTCATGAAACCGATGCGCGTCCCGTCGGGCACCAACTTTATCGGCGAGCGCGGCAATTCCTTCGGCCGGCGGCGGCGCACCCAATCGGCGACGATCCAACGGGTCAGCGTGTAGGCCGTGAACACCGTGGTCGCGATACCGACAGCCAGCGTGACGGCGAAACCGCGCACCGGCCCGGAACCGAGATAGAACAGGATGATGGCGGCGATGAGCGTCGTGACATTGGCGTCGATGATGGTTGCCAGCGCCTTGGAGAAGCCCGTGTCGACCGCCTGGATGAGCGATCGCCCGCCGGCGCGTTCCTCGCGTATCCGCTCGAAGATCAGGACGCTGGAATCGACCGCCATGCCGATGGTCAGCACGATGCCGGCAATGCCAGGCAAGGTCAGCGTGGCGCCCAGCGCCGACAGGATGGCGATGATCATCGTCACGTTGGCGACCAGCGCGACGACGGCGAACACGCCAAGCAGGCCATAGGCGGCGATCATGAACGCCACGACGAGAACAGCGCCGATGACCGAGGCAATCTTGCCGGCGTCGATGGAATCCTGGCCGAGACCCGGCCCGACGGTCCGCTCCTCGATGATGGTCAGGGTCGCCGGCAGCGCACCGGCGCGCAACAGAACAGCCAGGTCGTTGGCGCTCTGCACATTGAAACTGCCGGAAATCTGGCCCGTGCCGCCGAGGATCGGCTCGCGAATCTGCGGGGCCGAGATCACCTGATCGTCGAGAATGATGGCGAACAGCCGGCTGACATTCTCCTGCGTCGCCTGGCCGAAACGCGTCGCACCCTTGGTGTCGAAGCGGAAGCTGACGACGGGCTCGTTGGTGCGCTGGTCGAAAGTCGCCTGCGCATCGACGAGGTTTTCGCCCGAGACGATGACGCGGTCCTCGATCAGATAGGGAACCGGCGGGTCATCCATCGAGTATTTGACCGATGTGCCGATCGGCGGTCGGCCGGTGATGGCTTCCTGCACGGGCATTGACTGGTCGACCATCTGAAAGGTCATCTTGGCGGTCTGGCCAAGAATGTCCTTCAGGCGCTGTGGATCCTGCAGGCCTGGCACCTGTACCAGAATGCGGTCGTCGCCCTGGCGCTGGATGACCGGCTCGGTGGTGCCAAGTTCGTTGACGCGCCGGCCGACCACTTCGATCGACTGGGTCAAGGCCGAGGTGATGCGGTACTGGATACCGTCACCGGTGAGCGAAAAGCGCAGAAGCCCCGGCTCCGGCTCGCTCAGCGTCAGCTCGGTGACGGTGCCGCCGCCAAACAGGCCTGAAGTGATCGGCTGGGTCAATTCGCTCAGCGCTTCCTTGGCCGCCGCGACATCGCCGGCATCGCGGATGCGCACCTGGACGCTCTGGCCCGATCCCGTCAGGCCTGTGTAGCCGATCTTCTTGTCGCGCAGCACGCGGCGAATGTCGTCGCGCGTGGTGACGATCCGTTCCTCGATCAGTTCGTTCTTCTCGATCTGCAGGAGGATGTGCGAACCACCCTGAAGATCGAGGCCGAGCGTCATCGGACGCGTCGGCGCCCAGCTCGGCACGGACGACAGATAGGAGGCCGGGATGATGTTCGGCGCCGCATAGGCGATGCCGAGCGCCACGGCCAGCCAGATGAGGATCGTTTGCCAGCGCGAGAAATGTAGCATGGTGCCTCTTCATTTCGGGGTGGGTCCGCCGCAACGGCCCTCCCCGGAAATCACGTCATATTGCGGTTATTTCTTGGCGGAGGTGTTATCGGCCACCGGTTCGCCCTTGACGCGCACTTCGGCAAGCATGGAGCGGAGGGCAGTTACCTTGTTGCCGCCGCCCAGATCGATTTCGAGCTCATGATCGTTGACGACCTTGGTCACCTTGCCAATGAGGCCGCCGCCGGTCACCACCGTGTCGCCGCGCCGAACAGCCGCGAGCATTTCGGTGCGTCGCTTCATCTGCTGGCGCTGCGGCCGGATGATGAGGAAATACATGATGACGAAGATCAGCACGAAAGGCAGGATGCTGACGAAGATGTCCGGCGTGGCGCCGATGCCAGCCTGTGCATATGCCGGGGTTACGAACATGGGATACTCCTGAAATGCGCCGGCAGGCCGGCTGGTCGTAAATGTGGCCGGAATATAGACTTTCGGCCCTCCATTGCAACCATTCGCCGCCTTTGTGCGCCGCTGTTTGCCTGGCGTACCACTGAGCGCCCGGCGCGGCTTGCAAATCCCTCGGCCTTGTGACAGAACCGTACCGTACGGTACGCATATGAATTTCCGCTTTGCATAAGCTGTTGAGGGGTGCCATGCGGCCATTCGGACGCATAAAGGACGCACTGTTTCTTTGTTTTTCCGCGTTTGTGCGGACGTCGGGCGATTCCGCCGGATTGCAGATGCTATAGGACGATTCATGCAGGACAAAAGTATTGAAGCGCTGAGCGACAAGCTCGACCGCCTGATCGCCGCGGTGGAACGTCTCGGCCCGGCCACGCCCCTGCCCGCGCGATTCGACGCAGCCGACTGTTTCGTCTGGCATGCCGAAAGCCGAGCCCTTGTGCCCATAGAAAAGGTCAACCGCGTCGAGATCGGCCTGATCCATGGCGTCGACCGGGTGCGCGACATCCTGGCCGACAATACGGAGCGCTTCGCCCGCGGCCTGCCGGCCAACAACGTGCTTCTGTGGGGCGCGCGCGGCATGGGCAAGTCATCGCTGGTGAAGGCTGTCCACGCAGCGGTGAACGGTTCGGCAAAGGCCGGGCAAGCGCCGCTCAAGCTGGTCGAGATTCACCGCGAGGACATCGAAACCCTGCCGCAGCTGATGGCTCTATTGAAGGCGGCGCCGTTCCGCTTCATCCTCTTCTGCGACGATCTGTCCTTCGACCAGAACGACACGTCCTACAAATCGCTGAAGGCGGCGCTCGAGGGCGGCGTCGAGGGACGGCCGGCGAATGTCATCCTCTACGCCACGTCGAACCGCCGGCACCTCCTGCCGCGCGACATGATCGAGAACGAACGCTCGACGGCCATCAACCCGTCCGAAGCGGTCGAGGAAAAAGTGTCTCTGTCGGATCGATTCGGCCTGTGGCTCGGCTTCCACAAATGCTCGCAGGAAGAATATCTGGCGATGATCGACGGCTATGTGCGCCATTACGGGCTGAGCGTCGCCCCCGACGCCTTGCGCGCAGACGCGCTCGAATGGGCGACGACACGCGGCAGCCGCTCCGGCCGCGTCGCCTGGCAATTCATCCAGGACCTGGCTGGTCGGCTGGGCAAGCGGCTGGACGACTGACCCCGTTGGCTGGGGGATGTCGGCGCCAACCGAGCGTCCACCCCAGCGTCATGCCGGCGGCGGCAATGAGGATGGCCGCGGCGCCCAGCAATTGCAGGGCCTGCAGCCGGTGGCCGAAGGCCGCGTAGTCGACGAAAATCGCCACCACCGGATAGACGAAGGACAAAGCGCCTTGCAGGTGGGTCGGCAGTTTCTGCACGGCGCCGTACATCAATATGTACATCAGTCCCGTATGGACGATGCCGAGCGTGGCCAGCGCCGACCACGCGCCGAACCCGACGGGCGGATTGGCCAGATTGGCGAAAGGCGCCAGCATGGCAATGCCAACGCTCGTCTGGACGAGGGCGATCAGATGCGGCGGCATGCCTTTCAGCGCCTTGGTGACGACAGCCGCCAGCGCCCAGAAGAAGGCTGCGCCCAGCGCCATTGCGATGCCGATGAAGTAATTCGCACCAACATAGTCCGCGCCGGGCTTGGACTGAACGATCAGGATCAGTCCGGCAAAGGCGACCAGCAGCCAGGCAAGCTTGGCGAGTGTCGGCCTTTCGCCGAAAAACAACGCCCCGAAGCCGACCAGCATGAAGGGCTGGGTGTTGTAGACTGCCGTGGCGATGGCGATGGAAGCATGCTCATAGGCACTGAACAACAGCACCCAGTTGACGACGATCGCCACACCGCCCAAAGCAGCGATGGCGGCAAGTCGCCAGGTCAGCACGCCGCGCAAGAGCCCCATCGCCGCGCAGATGACGAACAGCGTTGCCGCGCCGAAGACGCAGCGCCAGAACACCACGTCGATCGGCGCGGCGCCCGACAGCACGACGAACCAGCCGATCGTTCCCAGGATGGTCATTGCGGCGGTCATCTCGACCGTCCCGCGCACTCGCTCGTTCATCAACGCCTCACGCATGGTTGGCGGCGGAGTATGTGACGGTGCCTGGGCGATCTCCATGCTTTCGCGAAGGAGATGGTGATGGTAAACCTAATTATCTTAGGTGAAACAGGCGAACTCCGAAGGAAGACCAATGCTTGACCAAATGGACCAACGGATCATCGGGGCCTTGATCGAGGATGCCCGCATGTCGTTGAAGGACCTGGCGGCCGTGGTCGGCCTGTCTTCACCCAGCGTTTCCGAGCGGGTACGCCGGCTTGAGGAGCGCGGCGTGATCCGCGCCTACACGCTCGAGCTCGATCCGCGCGCGCTCGGCTATCAGTTGCAGGCCATCGTGCGGATACGCCCCCTGCCCGGCAAGCTGCACATCGTCGAGAAGCTGATCGCCGAAATTCCCGAAGTGGTCGAATGCGACAAGGTGACGGGCGACGATTGCTTCGTGGTCCGCCTGTTCGCCCGGTCGATCGAGGATCTTGACGTGCTGATCGACGCGATCTCCGACAAGGCCCAGACGAGCACCTCCGTCGTCAAGGCGCAATCGGTCAGGCGACGCTGTCCGCCCCCCGCACGCGCGCCCCAATAAAGAACCCGCCCTTGCGGGCGGGTTAAGGAGCAGCCTGACCGGAGGTCAGGCAGGCCGCGTCTTTTCTTGATTATTCGCGAAAGCCTATTCGAGATATCCGGTCGGATTGACCGGCGTCGCGTTCTTGCGCACTTCGAAATGCAGTTTCGGGCTGTCCGCATTGCCGCTCATGCCCGAAAGCGCGATCTCCTGGCCACGCTTGACCTTCTCGCCGCGCTTGACGCGCAGGGCGCTGGCGTGGCCGTAGACGGTGACCATGCCGTCATCATGGCGCACCAGAACCGTGTTGCCGAATTCCTTCAGCCCGTCGCCGGCGTAGATGACGACGCCATTCTCCGCCGCCTTCACAGCGGTGCCGGCCGGGACGGAAATGTCGATGCCGTCGTTCCTGACCGAACCGGAGGTGCTGCCGAAATTCGAGACGATGCGTCCGCGCACCGGCCAGCGCAATTTGCCAATACCGGTTGAATCGGGCGCTGCGGCACTGCTGTTGCTGGCGACGGCCGCCACCTGGGTTTCGCCACCGGCGGGTTGGGCGATGGGCTCGGCGCTGGCCTTCACGACCGGCGCTGGCTCACGCGTGGTGGCGCTGGTGGTGGTCTTGTCGACTGGTTTGGAAGCGCTTGCAACTTGCGTCGTCTGGCCGGCGCCGCCTGCTGGAATGGTCAATTTCTGGCCGATCTGCAAATAGCCGTCAGCCAGTCCGTTGGCCGCCTTGATGCTGGCCGCGCTGGCACCGGTCTTGCGTGCGATGCCGTACAGCGTGTCGCCGGAGGCGACGGTGTAGACCCCGCCCGAGACCATGTTGCCGCCGGCGGCATTGCTGTTGTTCGCCGTCGTGCTGCTGGCTTCGGACCGGTCCGGTCGGGCGCGCGGCTTCGGCGTCTCGGGCAGCACTGCCAGCCGCTCCTGCGGCTCGCGCTGGCTGGGAACCGGTTCGCGTGTCGCTGTCCGGGTGTTGTCTTGTGGTGCATTGCCATTGGCGCCGGGAGCACCGCGCGAATATGCGTAGCTCGGAATGACGATCTGCTGGCCGGTCTTCAGACCGGCGTCCTTGGGCAAGCCATTGGCGCTGAGGATCACACTCGCCGGCACACCGAAGCGCCGCGACAGGCTGTAGGCGGTGTCGCCCTCGCGCACGGTGACAACCGTGTTGCCTGCAGGCGCTGCGGGTTGTGCCACGGAGCCGGTCGCCGTTCCGTCGAGTTGCGGACGGGCAGCGGCAATGGGGGCCGGCTGCTGCGTGGGCGCGGCGATCTGCTGGCGCTGGATGGGTGTGGAAGCCGCAGGCGCCAAGGTGACAGGCTGGTTCATCCGGCTCGAGCCGGGCGCCGGCAATGGCTGCTGCTGCGCAACCCCGCCAACGAGCCCTGCCGGGCGTGCGGCCTGGCGGTTGATCGATCCCGTGGCGGTGGTGTCGAGGCCTGCCGTGTTGTAGCCGGCATCGCCCGGATAGGGCTGGCTGGCCGGGGCCATGGCGATGTTGCGGTTGGCGGACGGTCGCCCGTCAGAAAAATCGCTTGCCCTGAAGCGTGAGACATCGGAACTGCAGCCGGCGACCGCGCCACCCACCAGGAGAACAGCCGCTCCACGCACCAGAGTGCGCTCGAATTTCCGTGTGATGCAACGCATGAGACTACCCGCGTACCCGATACTTGAACACCGGCAATTAGATCGCGTTAATGTTACTCAGCGGTTAAGAAGACGGTGGAAATTATTGGAATCTCTAGATCACGATGATTTTGGATTGAACCAATCCAAAATCATAAACGTGATCGCTCCTGGTAAGTTAGAGCGGGATGCGGGCGGAAAACCGCTTCGCACTTTTCCTCATCCCGCTCTAGCGCGGCAGCCAATCAGATGGCTTCGGAGGCCCGTTTCACCAGCGGCTGGAGACGCACCGACGCCAGGTCCGTCCGCTCGAAGCGGCTGCCGATCTTGACGAGCTTCATCATCGTCTGCACCTCCTCGGCCGCTCCCACGGGGCAGATCATGATGCCGCCCGTCGCCAGTTGATCGACGAAACGGCGCGGCAGTTCATCGAACGCCGCCCAGGCAACGATCCTGTCGAACGGCCCTTCGCTGGCCAGGCCGTCAATGCCGTCGGCGTGGCGCGCGACCGCATTGGCGATGCCCAGAACCTCCCAGCGCGACTGTGCCTCGGCGACAAGCGTCCGGTAGCGATCCAGGCTGACGACGCGGCCGGCCAACCGCGCCATGACGGCGGCAGTGAAGCCCGAGCCAGTGCCGATCTCCAGCACGCGGTGACCGGACGACAGTTCGAGCGCCTCGATCACCTGTGCCTGCAGGTCGCATCCCTCGATCGCCTCGCCGCAGGCGATCGGCACCATGCGGTCGGACCAGGCCGAGGCATTCCATTGCGACGGGATGAAGCCCGCGCGCGGCGTCATCTCCATGGCGGAAAACAGCGCCTTGCCGCCCAGCCCGCGCGCGCGCATGCGCAGCATGAAGGCGGCAAACCCCTCCCGTTCAGGATCCGGCGCCATCATGCAAGCGCCTTGGTCAGCCGGTCGCGCACCTCATGCGCGGTCAGGTCGAGATGCAGCGGCGTCACCGAAACATAATTGTCGCGCATGGCGGCCTGGTCGCTGCCGGCGCGGATGTCGGCCTGTTCGCGGCCAAAGCGCAGCCAGTAGTAGGGAAAGTTGCGCCCGTCCTTGCGCTCCTCGACCCACAGGCCATGCACCAGCTTGCCCTGCGCCGTGACCAGCGTGCCCTTGGCCTCTTCGGGCGGGCAGTTGGGAAAGTTGAGATTGAGGAACACGCCGGCCGGCAGCGGCGTTTCGACGAGGCGCTTCAACAGCGGCGGGGCGAGCGCTTCCACCGTGCCGAACGGCACGAAACGGCTTTCATCCCTGAAATCATAGGCCTGGCTGAGGGCGATGGAGCGGATGCCGAGCAGCGTGCCCTCCATGGCGCCGGCCACGGTGCCCGAATAGGTCACGTCGTCGGCGATGTTGGTGCCGTTGTTGACCCCCGACAGGATCAAATCCGGCTGCCGGTCCATCACGTGGCGCACGCCCATGATGACGCAATCGGTGGGCGTGCCGCGCAGGGCGAAATGGCGGTCGTCGATCTTGCGCATCCTGAGCGGCTCGGACAGTGACAGCGAATGAGCGAAGCCGGACTGGTCGGTCTCCGGCGCAACCACCCAAACATCGTCGGAGAGCGTCCTGGCGATGCGTTCGAGAACCGCCAGGCCCTCGGCGTGAATGCCGTCGTCGTTGGTTAACAGAATGCGCAAGATATCAGTCCTTTAATGCTTCGATCTTCTCCAGGCCGCCCATATAGGGACGCAGAACATCCGGCACCGTCACGCTGCCATCCTCGTTCTGGTAGTTTTCCAGAACGGCGATCAGCGCCCGGCCAACCGCCGTGCCCGAGCCGTTCAGCGTGTGGACGAAATGGGTCTGCTTGTCGCTGCCGATGCGGTAGCGCGCGTTCATGCGGCGTCCCTGGAAATCGCCGCAGACCGAGCAGGACGAGATTTCGCGATAGGCTTTCTGCCCCGGCAGCCAGACCTCGAGATCGTAGGTCTTGCGCGCGCCGAAGCCCATGTCGCCGGTGCACAGGACCATGGTGCGGAACGGCAGGTCGAGCTTCTTCAGCACGCTCTCGGCGCATTCGGTCATGCGCTCGTGCTCGGCAAGGGAGGAATCCGCATCGGTAATCGACACCAGCTCGACCTTGTAGAACTGATGCTGGCGCAGCATGCCGCGCGTGTCGCGGCCGGCAGAGCCTGCCTCCGAGCGGAAGCACGGCGTCAGCGCGGTGAAGCGCAGTGGCAGTTTCTCGCCATCGAGGATTTCCTCGCGCACGAGATTGGTGAGCGGGACCTCGGCGGTGGGGATGAGCCAATGGTCGTCGCCGGCGCGGAAAAGGTCTTCCTCGAATTTCGGCAATTGCCCGGTGCCGAACATCGCCTCGTCGCGCACCAGGAGCGGCGGCTGGACTTCCGTATAGCCATGTTCGATTGTGTGCAGGTCGAGCATGAACTGGCCGAGCGCGCGTTCCAGCCTGGCAAGCTGGCCCGACAGCACGGTGAAGCGCGAACCCGAAATCTTCGCCGCGCGCTCGAAATCCATCAGGCCGAGCGCCTCGCCGATCTCGAAATGCTCTTTCGACCAGTTGCTGTGCCTGGCCTCGCCGATTTTGCGGACCTCGACATTATCGCTTTCGTCGGCGCCGACCGGCACGTCGTCGAGCGGGATGTTGGGAAGGCGCGCCAATGCGTCGCGCAGCGCGGCATCGTGGCGGCGCTCCTCGGCCTCGCCCTCCTGGACGAAGCCCTTCAGCTCGGCCACTTCGGCCTTCAGCGTCTCGGCCAGCGCCTTGTCGCCGGAAGCCATCGCCTTGCCGATTTCCCTGGAGGCGGCGTTGCGGCGCTCCTGCGCCTCCTGCAGCCTGGTCAGGTGCTGGCGGCGCGCTTCGTCGAGCGCCAGGAGCTTTTGGCTTTCGGGGTTCGCGCCACGCTTTTCCAGCGTTTCGTCAAGCGCCAGCGGGTTCTCGCGAATCCATTTGATGTCGAGCATGTCAGGCTTCCAATCGCGGAGAGATTTGAACAACCGCCCCGACAGCGACAGGAAATGCCTTCAGTCTAGGCGGTCGGCTGGTCCGCTTCGTCGGTTTGGTCAGCCGCGGCTTTCTCCCGCGCGCGACTGCGCTCCACCATACGGGCGGCCCAGATGGCAATCTCGTAGAGAAGGATGGTTGGAAGCGCAAGACCGATCTGGCTCACCGGGTCCGGCGGCGTCAGCACGGCAGCGGCGACGAAGGCGGCGACGATGGCGTATTTGCGCTTGTCGGCAAGGCCCTGCGAGGTCAGCAATCCGACCCGCGCCATCAGCGTCGTCACCACGGGCAATTGAAACACCAGGCCGAAGGACAGCATCAGCGTCATGATCAGCCCGAGATATTCGGAAACCTTCGGCAGCAGCGAGATCTGCACGGTGTTTTCCGGCCCCACCTGCTGCATCGACAGGAAGAACCACATGACCATCGGCGTGAAGAAGAAATAGACCAGCGCGCCGCCGATGAGGAACAGGATCGGCGAGGCTATGAGGAACGGCATGAAGGCGCGCCGCTCGTTCTTGTAGAGCCCGGGCGCGACGAATTTGTACACCTGCATGGCGATCACCGGGAAGGCCACCACCACGCCGCCGAACATGGCCAGCTTGATCTGCGTGAAGAAGAATTCCTGCGGTGCTGTGTAGATCAGGTCGACCTTGCTCGCATCGAGCCCAGCCCACAAGGTTGCCCACTGGAACGGAATGACAAGCAGGTTGAAGATCTGCTTGGCGAAGAAGAAGCAGACGAGGAAAGCGACGAAAAAACCGCCGATCGCCCAGATCAGGCGCGAGCGCAGTTCGATCAGGTGATCGAGCAGCGGCGCCGAGGACTGGTCTATATCGTCTTTGCCGTCAGCGCTCACGAGGCCGCTCCGCTGGTTTTCTTGCTTGCGGTCGATTTCGCGGCTGCCGGTTTGGGTTTGGCCGCCGCCTTCACCGGTGCTCGCTTGGCCGGGGATTTAGCCGGAGACTTGGCTTCAGATTGGGCTGACGATTTGGCCTTCGCCGATGCCGTGGTCCCTGCCGGCATGCCGGTCGCCGCCTTCTTCACCGGCTCGGCTGGATGCACCCCCGTTTTGGCCGGGGTTGCCGGTTTCGCCGGTTGTGGCTTCATCGCCGCGTCGAGCCCGGCGCGGATGTCCTGGCCGACCTTCTCGATCGGATTGAGATGCTTCTTGATCTCGTTGCGCGGGTCGAGCTTGCGGGCGTCATCGACCATGGTCTTGACGTCGTCAAGCTCCGCTTCCTTCAGCGCCTCGTCGAACTGCTTGCGAAAATCGCCGGCCATGCCGCGCAGTTTCGTGGTGGTGCGCCCGAAGGTGCGCAGCATACGCGGCAAATCCTTCGGCCCGACCACAACGATCAGGACGACGGCGATCACCAGCATTTCAGGCCAGCCAATGTCAAACATATGTCACCAGAATAAGGGCGATAGACAGCGCAAGCCGCACGGCGTGAATCAGCCGGCCTTCTTCTTGCTCGTCTTGGCCGCGTCCTTAATCGGCTCGTCCGGCTGATGCTCGACGGTCTTTGCCGTCTCCGCATCCTCGTCCTCTTCGGACATGCCCTTCTTGAAGCTCTTGATGCCTTTGGCCATGTCGCCCATCAGCTCGGGAATCTTGCCGCGTCCGAACAGGAGCAGCACCACGACGAGCACAATGAGCCAGTGCCAGATAGAAAAGGAACCCATGTCAGTCTCTTTCGCCAATTGCCATTGAGTTGATTTATGCGCTTTCGCCCGATCTTTCAAACGAATGTCTGGGGTCAGGGTCTATTAATCGTGCTGGATTGGCGAACACCAGCACATCCGCCGGGACGATATCGATCCACACGTCGCGCACGCCCGGTTCCAGGTTTCCGCAGCGCACCCGCGCCCGCACATGCCTGTCGGCGCCGGGAACCGCAAGTTCCAGAAACTCAACGACGCCCAGGAAGCGCCGCGAGACGAGACGCGCGGGGATCGCACCGCCCTGCTGATTGATCTGAAAGCCCGACAGCCGCACGGCGACAACCGCCTCCTGCCCGTCGGTCAGTTTCGGCGCGGGGAAACGCCCAAGCGGCGTCTCGACGGCGCCGCCGGCGACCTTGCCGGAGAATTCGTTGAGTTCGGAGAAGAACCCGGCGACGAAAAGATCGGCCGGGTTCTGGTATAGGTCCTCGGCCGCGCCCACCTGCACCAGGCGCCCATCTTTCAACAGCGCGATGCGGTCGCCCATGCGCATCGCCTCCTCGGCGTCATGCGTGACGACGATGGCCGTCGCCCGGCTTTGCCGCAGGATGTCCAGCGTTTCGGCGCGCACCGTGTCCTTCAGCCGTGAATCGAGACCGGAAAAGGGTTCGTCCATCAGAAGCACCGCCGGGCGCGGGGCCAGCGCGCGCGCCAGGGCCACACGCTGCTGCTCGCCGCCCGACAGAACATGCGGATAGGCGGCCGCATAGGTTTCGAGCCCGACGCGCTCCAGCGCTATCATCGCCTCATGGCGCGCCTCGTCGGCGGACAGGGCCGTCAGGCCGAAGCGGACATTGTCCAAAATGCTCAGATGCGGGAACAGCGCGAAATCCTGGAAGACGAGGCCGATCGAACGCTGCTCCGGCGGCAGGAAGACACCCGGCCCGGCGATCAACCGATCGTTGAGAACGATCCGCCCGGCCGTCTGCGTCTCGATGCCGGCCGCGATCCTGAGCAGGGTCGTCTTGCCGGAGCCGGACGGCCCGAGCAGGCAAAGCACCTCGCCCGGCTCGGCGGCCAGCGAAACCTCGCGCAGGGTCTCTGCGCCTGAAGGATAGCTGTGGCTGATGCCGTCGAAGGACAGGCGGGCCGCAAAGCTGACACCGGCCGTCACCCGTGCCGAAGCTTGCCTCTGACTGTTCATTCGCTGACATCCCTGGATGGATCGTGACCGGACTGCGCCCACCCTTCTCGTCAATCATCCTGGGCGAGCGGTGTCAACAGACCGAGTTCCTCCAGGTCGATGTCGGTCAGCGGGTCCTCGTCGTCTGCCAGGACGTCCGGATCGGAGATGGGCTGCGGCACGGCGAAGTTGGACGGCATGCGCGGCGACAGGAGGCCGGCGCCCTTGAGCTCCTCGAGGCCCGGCAGGTCGCGCAGTTCCTCGAGGCCGAAATGATCGAGAAACTCGATGCTGGTGCCATAGGTCACGGGGCGACCCGGCGTGCGGCGGCGGCCGCGCATCTTCACCCAACCGGTTTCCAGGAGGATGTCGAGCGTGCCCTTGGAGGTTTCGACGCCGCGAATTTCCTCGATCTCGGCGCGCGTCACCGGCTGGTGATAGGCCACCACCGCCAGCATTTCGAGCGCCGCGCGCGACAATTTGCGCTGCTGCACTGCATTGCGGTTCATCAGGAAGGACAGGTCGCTGGCGGTGCGAAACGCCCAGCAATCGGCGATCTGTACCAGATTGACGCCGCGCATGGCGTATTCGATGCGCAATTCCTCCATCGCCTGGGCGACGTCGGCGCCGTCGGGCAGGCGATCGGCAATGGCTTTCTCTGAAACCGGCTCGGCGCTGGCAAACACGATCGCCTCGGCCATGCGCTTGACCTCGACAGGTTGCGGTCGTGAAACCGGACCGGATCCGGCGGCCGCGCTGTCTGCGTCGTCGTCGTCGGCGAAGGGAACCACGTTGCTGTTCTCAATCATGTATCGTCTCGAACAGATTTTCTGGCTTTTCCTTGCCGGTGCGCATGTAGATCGGCGCGAAGGGCTGCTGCTGGCGGATTTCAAGCGCCCCCTCGCGCACCAGTTCGAGCGTGGCGGCGAACGAGCTTGCCACTGCGGTCGCCCGCTCCTCGCCGCTCGTCATGTACTTGATGAGGAACTGGTCGAGCGCGGTCCAGTCGGCGAAATCGCCGATCATCCGCACCAGAATGTCGCGCGCCTGCTTCAGCGACCACACACCGCGCTGGGCGATGCGGACATTGGTGACGGCGCGGCGCTGCCGCTGGCCGGCATAGGCGGTCAGAAGATCGTAGAGCGATGCCGAGAACGCGCTCTGCCTGGCCACGACGATCGGCTCGGGCATGCCGCGCGCGAAGACGTCGCGGCCCAGCCGGTTGCGGTTGACGAGCCGGGCGGCCGCGTCGCGCATGGCTTCCAGGCGCTTGAGGCGGAACTGCAGGATCGCCGCCATTTCCTCACCGGAGGGTTCGTCATCCTCGGGCTTCTTGGGAATCAGCAGACGCGATTTGAGATAGGCAAGCCAGGCGGCCATGACCAGATAGTCAGCGGCCAGTTCCAACCGCATCTCGCGAACACGCTCGACGAAGGCGATATACTGCTCCACCAGCGCCAAAACGGAAATACGGGCGAGATCAACCTTCTGGGTCCGCGCCAGATGCAGGAGCAGATCGAGCGGTCCCTCGAAACCGGCCACGTCGACCGTCAGCGCCGGCTCGGAGACACCCCGGTCCTTGGCGCTGTCATCTTCCCACAGCCTGTCCATGGGAATGGGCTTGGCGGCCTGTTTTTCAACATTCTGGGCCAAAAATCCCCAGTCCTCGTCTTCACGCGACGGCCTCGAAGCATCGCGCGAACTCCGCACGCGCCACCGTCTCTTCTAGATCGTCCCCCGGCTTCAGGTGGGCAAGCGCCCGATTGGCGCGTTCAAGGCTCTTGCCCGACAATTCGGGCGCCTTTTCGGCCACCGCCTGCATTTCCGGCATAATTCCATGGCAGTGAAGGACAAGATCGCATCCCGCCGCAAGGATTGCTTCTGCACGGGCGGCGAAATCCCCAGAAAGTGCGTGCATGGACACGTCATCGCTCATCAAAAGCCCGTCGAAACCGATCTCGCCGCGAATGATGTCGCCAATGACCAACGGCGAGGTGGTGGCCGGACGCTCCGCGTCGATGGCGTGGTAGACGATGTGCGCGGTCATTGCCATCGGCAGGTCGGCCAGGGCCTTGAACGGCAGAAAATCATGGGCGCGAAGCTCATCCAGCGACGCCGTCACCTCGGGCAGCGCCTTGTGGCTGTCGGCGAAAGCCCGGCCATGGCCGGGCATGTGCTTCATGACCGGCAGGACGCCGCCGGCCATCAGGCCCTCGCTGGCGGCCCGGCCAAGCGCGATGACGGCTTGCGGGTCGTGCGCATAGGCGCGGTTGCCGATGACATCGTGCGCGCCGGCCACCGGCACGTCGAGCACCGGCAGGCAATCGGCCGTGATGCCGTAGCGGGCAAGATCCATCGCATGCAGCCGCGACATCAGCCAGGCGGCGCGCAGCCCCGCACCATGGTCGCGGCCGTAGATGGCGCCCAGCGTCGCGGCGTTCGGATAGTCCGGGGCCAGCGGCGGACGAAGCCTTTGCACGCGGCCGCCCTCCTGGTCGATGAACACCGGCGCGTCGGCGCGCCCGACGCTGTCGCGCATGGCCGCGACCAGGTCGCGCAACTGTTCAGGCTCGGCGACATTGCGCGCAAACAGGATGAATCCCCACGGGCGCTCGTCGCGATAGAAGGCGCACTCGTCGGCCGTCAATTCCGTCCCGGTCGCACCGAGAATCATAGCTTTTGATTCGCTCATGCACCCAGGATAGCCGCCGATGACGACAGCGGAAAGCGCCCATGAAAAAAGCCGCCTGGCAAGCATGGCGGCTTCTTTCGGTGCAGTGGGCCAGACAGGCTATTTCGAAACGAAGCAGCTGCCGCCTGCGGCTTTCAGATTCGAGCAGAGCTGGATCGCATCTTCCTTCGACTGGGAAGGAATGCGCACCCGATAATACGTGCCCTTGCCGGCGACGTCCGCCTTGACGATGTTCACGCCCCTGCCCGTCAGGAGATTGCCATGGCGCTGCGCCATGTCCTGATAGGATTGCTGGGCGCTTTCGGCTGTCGGCTGCGATGAAATCTGCACGGACCAGCCGTCGGCCGCCGCAGCAGTCGGCTGGGCCGGCTGCGCCACGGGCTGCGTCGGCTGTGCGGGAGCGGATGCCACCCGTGCCGGCGCCGTCTCTGCCGGTTGCTGCCTCTGCACAGGCGCCGATGCCGGACGCGAGGTCGGCACAGGAGCCGCCGTCGGCACGTTTACATCGGTGGCCACGCCAGCGGCGCTTTCAGCCGCGGCAGGTTCGTCCGCGATCGCCGCCGATGACGCGCTGGGCGCGGCTGTTTCCGGCTGGGCGCTGGTCTCTGGCTGCAAAGCGGCCGGCGTCGGCGCCGCTGCGGCGGTTTGTGCTGCCGGTTCAATCTCCTCACGCGGCACCATCGTTCCGTCCGGACGCACGACCATCGTGCGAACGCGGCGCGGCGCCATCGCTGTCACGGCTTCGTCGACAGCGGTGGCCGATTGATCGGGAGCTGCGGATGCAAGGCGCTCTTCGGATTTGGGAGCCGAGGACTCAACCTGTGGGGCCGGCACATCGACCGGCTCTTCAGCCGTGGAAACGAGACGCTCCTGCGCCGGGTTCCCGGCGGCCTCTGCCCCGGTAACGCGCTGATAAACCTGGTTGTCCTGGTTCGGTACCGTTTGGCCACCTGGATTGTCCGGCTTCACCTTCACCGGATCGCTGTCGGCGCGCACCAGTGCCGGGGTTTCGCCGCTGCCGCCGCCCGTTCCAAAAGCAAAGACAGCGATCGCGCCGAGAACGGCCACACCGCCAATGGCGGCGATCAGGATGCCGCTGCGGCCTTTCGGCAATCGGTCACGCAGAGCCACGGGCGCCATGCCCAAAGCGGCGGTTTTTGCCCCCAGGCCATCCTCGGCCTGGTCGCGCCAAGGATCATCGTCGGCGGCGAGATAGGCGTCGGCCTGGTCATAGGCCGTCGCTCCGTCAGCCTCATAGCGGGGCGCCTCGTACTGGGGCGCCTCGTACCGGGCAGCGGTCTGCTCGACGGCTTCGTCGGCGAAATCGTCGTCGAAGGCGAAATCGTCCGCCCGTTGGTTTCCGTCGGCGCCCAGTGCCGCCGTGGCGTACTGATCGCGTGGAAAATCCACGGCCGGCTTTTCAGCCGGCGCCGAAAGCGTCTCGGGAACACCTTCCGCATCGCCGAACGCCCTGGCCAGGGCCAGTTCCAGATCATCGGCGTCGGCTTCCGGTCCCTTGTCGGGCTCGCTATGGAACTCGGGAATATGCTGGGCTTGCTCGACGGCGACCCGTGCATCGCCCGGCACATCGACAATGTCGATCAGCGGCGGCCCGTCATCGGCGGGCGGCTGCGGCGGCTCGGGCTGGCGCCAGAACGAACTGGCGTCCTCGGCGACAGCCTCGGTGGCAGACTGTTCAGGCTCGGGTGTCGGTTCAGGCTCATCTTCAGCGAAAGTCCACGACGCAGGCTCACCGACGGGGGCCTGCCACTCCGTCTGTGCCGGCGCGTCGGCCGTCGCCGCAGTCATGTCGTCATGCGGATCGAATTCGGCTTCGAATTGCGCGGCCAGATCCAGATGCTCGTCGGAAACTGCCGGTTCCTCTGCCGCTGCCTGCTCGCTGCCCTTGGCAACGGACGAGGCAAAATCCTGCGGCGACATGTATTGGCGCGCGCCGACCGGCGCTGCCGGCTGCGTGAAATCGTCGGCAATGGGGCTGTGCGGCAGCGCTTCGTCAAACGACGCTTCGTCGAACGGCGCTACCTCAAACGGCGCCTCCTCACCGGCGCCCATCCCGACCGCGACCGGCTCGGCCTGGAACGTGGAAGGCAGGTGAGCAAAATCCTGATCCGCCGGTTGATCGAGGGGTTCTCCGGCAGACGCCGGAACCGTCTCTGTTTCAGCGAAATCGGCGTCGAGTTGCGCCCAATCGCCCGGGTTGAACACCACCTCGACATCAGCATCGTCAGCGGCGAAGGGATCGGCAGCGCGGCCGTCGTCGGCAAAGGGGGATTCGGGGACATCCGTGTCGTTCAGCGCCGTCTCATCAGCATCGGGATGCGCGGCAAAATCCTTGGGCGACCATTCGTCCGCCGCCTCTTCGTCAATCGGCATCTCGTTGACGACGTCATCGTCCTCAGCGACATCGAGGCGCATTTCCTGCTCGAAGCTGGCGGCGAAGGTCTCGTCCAGCGCATCGGCCAGTTCAGGCGCCGTCTCTTCAACCGTCTGGTCGGCCGGGCCGAAACGCCAGTCGGACGGCGCGGGCTGCCATGGATCATTGTCTGCGGCGGCGGCAGCCTCCTGCGGCTCCAGGTCGGAAAACGC
The DNA here is from genome assembly GCF_001050155.1 of Nitratireductor soli. Taxonomy (GTDB): domain Bacteria; phylum Pseudomonadota; class Alphaproteobacteria; order Rhizobiales; family Rhizobiaceae; genus Nitratireductor; species Nitratireductor soli. The sequence continues at coordinate 44,496 of NZ_LFVY01000012.1, read as the reverse complement.
CGTCAGATCGCCAAGAAGTTCGTTTTCCAGTTCAAGCGCGAGATCATCGCTGGCCACGTCCAGATCCGATTTCGGCACATCCACGCGTCGCGGGTCGTGCCCCATGATGCGGGTCAGTTCCGCAAACGGGTCGTCGTCTGTCAGTCCAGCAATGTCTGCACGTTGGTTCGAGCTATGATCTGCCATTTGTCTTCCGCACTCACACTCGGTCGGACGCCGGCGACGTCGCAACTGTTGCACCTACCAGCGCAATGTGGGCAAAAGGTGACAGGCCGTCACACCCTGTTGATGGATGGATCAGCGCATTTCGGAAGGCGCCTCCGCCCCGATCAACGCCAGTCCGGACGTCAGAACGTCGCAAACTGCCTGCACCAGACCCAGCCTGGCGTAAGTCAATTGTCGGTCGTTAACCTTAACAAAACGTAAGCCGTCTATCTCTGTGCCCCGGTTCCACTGGGCATGGAACAGGCTGGCAAGGTCGTAGAGGTAGAAAGCCAGCCGATGCGGCTCCATGACCTGGGCCGCACTTTCGATCAGGCGCGGGTACTCAGCCAGCTTGCGCACCAGCGCCATTTCGCCCTCGTCGGTCAGCAGCGACAGGGCTGCCCGCATGTCGGCCCGCTCGAACCGTTCGACGGCGAGTTGCTCGCGAGCCTGGCGGAACGCCGAGTGGCAGCGCGCCGAGGCGTACTGCACGTAGAAAACCGGATTGTCCTTCGACTGCTCGGTGACCTTGGCGAAGTCGAAATCGAGCGGCGCGTCGTTCTTCCGGTACAGCATCATGAAACGGATCGGATCGCGGCCGACCTCATCGACCACCTCGCGCAGGGTGACGAACTCCCCTGCCCGTTTCGACATGCGCACCGGTTCGCCGGCGCGGAACAGCCTGACCAGCTGGCACAGCAGCGCGGTCAATTCCAGATCGTCGCCGGCGAGTGCCCGGGCAACCGCCTGCAGCCGCTTGACATAGCCGCTGTGATCGGCGCCCAGCACATAGATCAGGTGTTCGAACCCGCGATCCACCTTGTCCTTCATGTAAGCGACGTCGGCGGCGAAATAGGTGAAGGACCCGTCCGACTTCATCAACGGCCGGTCGATGTCGTCGCCGACCGCCGTCGAACGGAACAGGGTCTGCTCGCGGTCTTCCCAGTCTTCCGGCTTCTGCCCCTTGGGCGGCGGCAGCTTGCCCTTGTAGACATGCCCCTTCATCGTCAGATCGTTGATGGCGGAGCGGATCGGCGCACCGTTGCCCGCATGCAGGGAACGTTCGGAAAAGAACACGTCGTGCTTGATGTTGAGGACGGCAAGATCGTCGCGAATCATCGCCATCATCATGTCGATGGTCTTGTCCTTGATGATCGCCATGGCCTCGGTGGCCGGCATTTCGAGGAGTTTTGTACCGAACTCGCCGGCCAGCGCCTCGCCGACGGGCACCAGGTAATCGGCCGGATAGAGCCCCGCCGGAATCTCGCCGATCTTCTCGCCCAGCGCCTCGCGATAGCGCAGCATGACCGATTGGCCGAGCACGTCGATCTGCACGCCCGCGTCATTGATGTAGTATTCGCGCGTCACCGCATAGCCGGCGAAAGCCAGAAGATTGGCCAGCGCGTCGCCGACGACGGCGCCACGGCAATGGCCGACATGCATCGGTCCGGTCGGATTGGCCGAAACATACTCGACATTCACCTTCTCACCGCCGCCGAGCGCGGAACGACCGTAATCCGTGCCCAGGTCAAGCATCTCGCCGAGGCGCGCCTGCCAGAAACCGTCGCTCAGCTTGAGGTTGACGAAGCCGGGCCCGGCCACGCTCGCCGCCGCCACATCCGGATCGCCGGCGAAGGCGGCGGCGATCTTTTCGCCCAGCAGGCGCGGATTTTCGCCGACCGCCTTGGCAAGCACCATGGCGGCATTGGTCGCCACGTCGCCATGGGTCGCATCGCGCGGCGGTTCGACGGCGATGCGCGACAAGTCAAGCGCCTCGCCGGCGCTGGAGCGCAATTCGAGGGATTCGACGGTCTTCAACACCCGATCGGTGAAATCGGCAAAAATGTTCATGGACGATGTCCTGAAAATGCTTCGGCAAACGTTCGCGCATCCGGCCTGCAAGGCCCGAGCGCCGCCCGGACTAGCTCAAATCGGGAGTCCGGTCAAACAGGCGGCGGTGTTCCTTGACCGCATAGGTGTCGGTCATGCCGGCCAGGAAATCGGCCACATGGCGGGCCTTTGCGGCCTCGTCGACGAGGTTCTGTTCCTCGTGCCAGCCCTCCGGCATGGCGCGCGGATCGGCAAAATAGGCATCGAACAGATCGCGGACGATCTGCTCGGCATGCGTGCGCACGGCAATCACCGCTTCATGCCGATAGAGATTGGCGTAGAGAAAGCTTTTCAATTCCTTCTCCTGCGCCTGCATGGCCGGCGAAAAAGTCACCATCGTTCGTCCGGCGCGGTGCACGTCGGCGGCACTTTGCGGCCCGAGCGCGTCGAGATTGGCGCGCGCCGTGACGATCACATCCTCGACCATGGCGGTGATCTGGCGGCGCATCAACTCGTGCCCCCGGCGGACGGGATCAAGCCCCGGATAGCGCGCGGCGACCGTGTCGAGGATGCGGCCGGGCAAGGTCACGCCCGCCAGCATGTCGAGCGTCAGCAGGCCCGAACGCAGTCCGTCGTCGATGTCGTGGGCATTGTAGGCGATGTCGTCGGCGATGGCCGCGCACTGGGCTTCGATCCCGGCATGGAGCGACAATTCCAGATCGTGGCGCGCCACATAATCGAGGATCGCGCCCGGCACCGGCCCGTCCAGGCCTGCGCCCTGCGCGTCGGTCAGCGGTCCATTGTGCTTGACCAGGCCTTCGAGTGTTTCCCAGCTCAGGTTCAGCCCGTCGAATTCGGCATAGCGGCGTTCCAGGTCGGTGACGATGCGCAGCGACTGCGCATTGTGATCGAACCCGCCCCAGCGCGCCATGCGGGCATGGAGCGCGTCTTCGCCCGTGTGGCCGAACGGCGTGTGGCCGAAATCATGCACCAGGGCGATCGCCTCGGCCAGATCCTCGTCGCCGCACAGTGCCCGCGCCAGCGCACGGGCGATCTGCGCCACCTCGATCGAGTGGGTCAGCCGCGTGCGGTAATGGTCGCCCTCATGGGCGATGAAGACCTGGGTCTTGTGTTTCAGACGGCGAAATGCGGTCGAATGGATGATGCGGTCACGATCGCGCTGGAACGGCGTGCGGGTCGGGCTTTCCGGCTCGGCGAACAGGCGCCCGCGCGAGGCCGCCGGATCCGTGGCATAGGCGGCACGCGGCCGGTAGCCGAAACCGATCTCCCGCAAACTCTCTTTGCCTTGCATGTTCCGCCACACCACCTTCGCAGAGCGGGCAGGATCACCGCTCCGGTTGACTTGCCGCCTCCGGCTTCATACCTATTCCATGAACAAGAACGCAAGGTGACCGTCAGGACAACGTCATGGGCATGGACGCCGGAACGGAAATGAAGAATGTCGAGATGACCGAGGCCGCGGCACGGCGCATCGCGGCCATTCTGAAGGATGATCCCGGCAAGATCGCCCTGCGCGTCGCCGTCGAGGGCGGCGGCTGTTCTGGCTTCTCCTATCTGTTCGACCTGGTCGATACCCGCAATGACGACGACATCGCCATAGAGAAGAACGGCGCGACCGTTTTGATCGACGATCTCTCGCTGGTCTATATGGGCGGCTCGGTGATCGACTTCGTCGACGACCTGATCGGCCAATCGTTCCAGATCAGAAACCCGAACGCCGTTGCCTCCTGCGGCTGCGGCACGAGCTTCTCGATCTAAAACGCAGATTCCCTGCTCTTGCGATAAAGCAAAGCGAGATGACGGCGGACCACCCTGCCATCATTTTCTTTGCATTACGAACAAGTATCCCGATCTACCATTGACAAAGAGACAGCCGCATTGAATGTGGCTTCTGTTGTTGTTATATTCTATTTTATGGTGGTTGCTATTTATGCTTCATAATATTTATCTGGTAAATTTCGTTTCCGCAATTGTGCTCATGACAGCATCTCCCGTTTCAGCCGAGCAGAAAACCGTTCCTACCGATTATCAGCGCGTTGTTCCTTTGGTCGACACCGAAAAGACGGTGCTCAATCAGCAAATCACCTATCCTTCCGGACAGGCGAAGATCACATCCGTCGTGGTTACCCTGCTGCCAGGCGAGGAAACGGGCCGGCATCTGCATTCGGTGCCCACGTTCGGCTACATCCTCGAGGGCGAGTTGGCCATCGCTTACGAGGGCGGAACGGAAGAAGTATTCCGTGCCGGGGATGGATTCGTCGAAGCGGTTCATACCTGGCACAATGGCCGCGTCGTCGGGGAGAAGCCGGTACGCGTTCTGGCGGTGTTCGTCGGCTCGGAAATTGTTCCGCCGGTAACGCGCCCATGAGTTGCAGGAAGGGCTAGCGGCCGAGATCGGGCAACACCCGCAACCGGTCGCGTCAAGCGGTGCCGCAAGCGCGTGCTGCAATCGCCCGCCAATCCGGAGACCGCGGTTTCGCCGCGGTCTTCGGCCCCGGGTGTTCGCAAGGCAGGAAACATCATCTCAACTCGGCGGGTTTCCGTCCGCGAACGCCGCAATCAAAACGCGCAAAGACGCTTCGACCGACGTTTGCCGGAAGCGATTTGTTCAGCATTTCCTGCTTGGATGGCCGCGCGTCATTTTGCTCGAAAACGACGCTCTGCATTGGCGGTCACCGGCCCGTGCTTTTCCTTGAGATCGGGGTGAAACAGCGTCGAAGATAGCATGATCCCGCTTCAAGCCTTCAGGAGGTTTGCCCGCTATGAACTTATCCGGGCAGGACTGGAAAGCGCTGCGCTGCCCGGACTGGTGGGACCGTGGCCTCTCCTTGGCGGGCGCGGAGCGATCTTCACGCTGCATCATGTCGATCCGCGCATCCCCGCGCGCTGGGCGCCCAACAGCTGGCTGACGGTGACGCCGGCATTTCTCGAACAAGCCATCCAGGTGGCGCTCGAAAGCGGGCTGACGCCCATCGCCGTCGAGGACCTGCCCGAGCGCCTGGCGGATGCGGCCGACAAGCGGCGCTATGTCTGCTTCACTCTCGATGATGGCTACCGTGACAATGCGCGCTTCGCCGCCCCTGTCTTCCGCCGATACGGCATTCCCTACACGATCTTCATCACCGCCGGCTTTGTCGAGCGCAGCCGCTCCATCTGGTGGAAGACGGCAGAAGACATCGTCAGCGCGGTGAGCGCATTCGAGTTCGCCTTCCCCGACGGTCCGCAGCGCCTGACGACGCGGACCGAACTGCAAAAGATCGCCGCCTTCGACCGGCTTGCGACCTTCGTTACGGAAGCCGGCGACGAGGATGCGGCGGTCGCCGCCCTCGACGCGCTTGCCCGCCAATGCGGCATCGACGCGCTGGCCATCACCGAACAGCAGACGATGAGCGCCACCGAGCTTGGCGAACTGGCGCAAGACCCGCTCGCCCAGTTCGGCGCGCACACCCTCACGCATCCGAATCTGCGCCGCGTCACGGACGACCGCCTGCGCCTCGAGATGACCGGCTCTGCCGAGGCCGTCGAACGCTATGTGGGCGTCCGGCCGAAGGCCTTCGCCTATCCCTATGGGTATGCGGCGGCGGTCGGCTCTCGTGAGATCGCAGCCGCCGCCGACGCCGGTTTCACGGCAGCGGTGACCAACATGCCCGGCCTGATCGAACAGCGGTTCCAGGCAAGCCCCACCGCCTTCCGTCGCGTTTCGCTGAACGGGTTCTACCAGAAGAAGCGCTATGTGCGGGCGCTGCTTTCGGGCCTTCCCTTCAAGTTGCGGGCCATCGCCGGCGGCCAAGCCCCTTGACGGCGCACCCTGTCAGTATCTTTTGCACGCCGGTTGCGGGCAAGGCGCGACAAACCTAAGACAGGGGCCAAGTTGGGGAAAGCGTGGAGTGGTTCGCATGAAGATCGCAACCTGGAACATCAACGGCGTCAAGGCGCGCATCGACAATCTCCTGCACTGGCTGGGCGAATCCAGCCCGGACATCGCCTGCCTTCAGGAAATCAAGTCGGTCGACGAGCAATTCCCCCGCGAGGCCATCGAGGCGCTGGGCTACCATGTGGAAACGCATGGCCAGAAGGGCTTCAACGGCGTGGCGCTTCTGTCGAAACTGCGCTTCGACGAGGTCAATCGAGGCCTGCCTGGCGATGACGGCGACGAACAGGCGCGCTTCATCGAGGGCGTGTTCTCGACCGATCGCGGCGCCCTGCGCGTCGTCTCGCTGTACCTGCCCAACGGCAACCCGGTCGACAGCGAGAAATTTCCCTACAAGCTCGGCTGGATGGAGCGGCTCGAACGCTGGAGCGCCGAGCGCCTGCGCCTCGAGGAGCCGCTGGTTCTGGCCGGCGACTACAATGTCATCCCCGAGCCGATCGACGCGAAGAACCCGGATGCCTGGATCGGCGATGCGCTGTTCCGACCCGAGAGCCGCCAGGCCTTTCGCCGCCTGAAGGGGCTTGGCCTGACCGAGGCCCTGCGCGCCGTCAATGACGAGGCCGGCATCTACACGTTCTGGGATTACCAGGCCGGCGCCTGGCAGAAGAACAACGGCATCCGCATCGACCATCTGCTGCTGTCGCCGGAGGCCGCCGACCGTCTGGTGTCGGTCACCGTCGAAAAGCACACGCGCGCCTGGGAAAAGCCGTCCGATCACGTGCCCGTCGTGGCGGAACTGAGCCTCGGGCAGCCATGAGAAACTGCTGCCAGGGCAATCGGGTGAACCCGATTGCCCTTGTTTTCTTGCTGCCTCAAACGCCGGCGGTCGCATCCGCGACCTGGCTTCACGCGCCAAAAGGCGCGACGGCCAGTCGGCCTTGCCATTTTCGCTTCGCGAAGATGGTTTCCATTGATCGCGCCAAGCGGTAAATAGGACTTTGTTCTCTCACCCATTGCCATGCCTCTGCTGCGCCGTAGAATGGCGCAGCGTCCGGAAGCGTGCTATTCTTCAAATGCCATGAAAATGCGTTTAACGGTCTTCGCCGCGCTGACGATGGCGGCGCCCCTTGCGGCAGGCAACGCTTCGGCGGAATGCCTTTGCCGGGCCAATGGCGCGGAATTCGAGCAAGGGCAGCTTGCCTGCCTCAATATGCCAGATGGCCCGCACCTGGCGCGGTGCGAGAAGGTTTTGAACAATTCGTCGTGGAAGGTTCTCAAGAAGGGCTGCCTTGAGATGACGGAGCTTTCAGATCAAGGATCTGCGCTTGCGTCCCTCGCGCCCCTGCCGACATCGCCCGTCAGCAACCGCCCGCAATAGTCGCCGATCAGTCGAAGCCGTTGTCGCGCAGATCATGCGCCAGAGCGATCGCCGTGCGCCGGTCGGATTCGCCGGCCAGCGCGAAAGCCTGTTCCTGCATGGCGCGGATCCAGCTCACGTCGCCCGGCGCCGCGTGGTCGAGCGCTGCCGTCATCATGGCCAGCCCCTTCACCACCTTGCCGCTCTCGAACAGGATGTGGCCGAGCGTCGCCTGGGCGCCGGAATGCCCCTTTTCGGCCGCCAGCTGGAACCAGCGGGCCGCCTGCTGGACGCTCTGGGCAACGCCCTCGCCCGACAGGAACATCTTGCCGACCTGGTATTGGGCCTCGGAGTTGCGATAGGTGGCCGCGGCGCGCATGAAATGCTCCTGCGCGGCCAGCGGGTTGGCGCGGATCGGACTGTTGGTGATGCCGGTCTGCAGATATTTGCCGAGCGCCACCAGGGCATCGGCGACATAGGCCTCGTCGGGGCTGCCGGGATGCACGTCCTGCTGGGCGACGTCGGAGAAGAACTTGAAGGCTTCATAGTCGTTGCGGGCGACGCCATCGCCTTCCGCATACATGCGCGCCAGCTTCCAGCGCGCACCGACCTGGCCGTTTTCAGCGGCGTAGCGATAGGCTTCGACAGCCTCCTGCTTTTCGCCGCGCTTGTAGGCGGAAAAGCCAAAGCGGAAAACGGCCCAGGGGCTGCGCTTTTCCGGCTCCCTGACGACGGCCCGCTCATCAAGCGCCAGCGCCGCACCTGGCAGCGCCACCACTGTGGACGCCACCAAGCCAGCTAAGACCGCTGCTTTGCCTGCTTCAAATATCCGCATAACAGTGCGTTTCTTTCTTCGCGCCCGGATGGGTCACCGCGCCATCGCGCGCCGGGCCGACCGTCTGTGCATATTTCCAGATCGCGCCGGACTGGTAATCGGTCTCGCGCGGTTTCCAATCCTTGGCACGGGCGGCGAGTTCGTCGTCGCTCAGCGCCACCTCGATGGTGCCGTTCACGGCATCGATGGTGATGATGTCACCATCCTTCAACAGGCCGATCGGCCCGCAGACGGCGGCTTCCGGCCCCACATGGCCAATGCAGAAGCCGCGCGTGGCGCCCGAGAAGCGGCCATCGGTGATCAGCGCCACCTTGTCGCCCATGCCCTGCCCGTACAGGGCGGCCGTTGTGGCCAGCATCTCGCGCATGCCCGGTCCACCCTTGGGGCCTTCATAGCGAATGACCAGCACTTCGCCTTCCTTGTAGCTGCGCTCCGTGACGGCGGCGAAACACTCTTCCTCGGAATCGAAGCACCGCGCCGGACCGGAGAACTGCAAGTTCTTCATGCCCGCGACCTTCACGATCGCGCCTTCGGGAGCCAGATTGCCCTTGAGGCCGACGACGCCACCAGTCTTGGTGATCGGGTTGTTCGCCGGACGCACGACATCCTGCTCGTCGTTCCAGGGAACATGCGCCATGTTTTCGGCAATTGTGCGGCCGGTCACCGTCATGCAGTCGCCATGCAGGAAACCGTGCTCCAGCAGCGTCTTCATCAACAGCGGAATGCCGCCAGCCTCGAACATGTCCTTGGCGACGTAGCGCCCGCCGGGCTTCAGATCGGCGATATAGGGTGTCTTCTTGAAGATCTCGGCGACATCGAACAGGTCGAACTCGATGCCGGCCTCGTGGGCGATGGCCGGCAGATGCAGCGCGGCATTGGTCGAACCGCCGGAGGCGGCGACGACGGCGGCTGCGTTTTCCAGCGCCTTGAGCGTGACGATGTCGCGCGGGCGGATCTGCTTGGCGATCAGCTCCATCACCTTTTCGCCGGACGCATAGTTGAAGCGGTCGCGCATTTCATAAGGGGCCGGCGCGCCACAGGAATAAGGCAGCGCAAGGCCGATCGCCTCGGCGACGGTCGCCATGGTGTTGGCGGTGAACTGCGCGCCGCAGGAGCCGGCCGACGGGCATGCCGCCTGCTCGATCTCCATCAGATCGTCGTCGCTGATCGAGCCGACGGAATGCTGGCCGACCGCCTCGAACACGTCCTGCACGGTGATCTGCCGGCCGCGATAGGTGCCAGGCAGGATCGACCCGCCATAGATGAACACCGACGGCACGTTGAGGCGCACCATGGCCATCATCATGCCGGGCAGCGACTTGTCGCAGCCGGCCAGGCCGACCATCGCGTCATAGCAATGGCCGCGCATGGTGAGTTCGACGGAATCGGCGATCACGTCGCGCGAGACCAGCGAGGCCTTCATGCCCTGATGGCCCATGGCGATGCCGTCGGTGACGGTGATGGTGGTGAATTCGCGCGGCGTTCCGTTGGCGGCCGCGACGCCCTTCTTGACCACCTGGGCCTGGCGCATCAGCGAAATGTTGCAAGGTGCGGCTTCGTTCCAGCAGGTGGCGACGCCGACCAGAGGCTGGGCGATCTCGTCCGCCGAAAGACCCATCGCATAAAGATACGAACGGTGCGGCGCGCGGGCCGGCCCAACGGTCACATGACGGCTTGGAAGTTTAGCTTTCGAAATGGCTTTAGCGTCCATAATCACCCCAGCCGCTGCGCGCGGCATTTTCCTGAAAACACTCGGTTGGCTTCCGGCGCGCTTTCGAACATCGTCGATGCGCCGGGTTTATGGCGGGAAATTGGCATTGCATCCCGCAGCAGTCTTAACCGAATGCTTATTGAGAAACTGTTGCCAAATGGGCACAGCGGCGGCGCGATGACCGAGCGCGGGCGGCGGGGCATCCGTTGTACGCCCCACGGGAGCTGAAACTGGAACATATTCGATGATCAGGAGCGGCAGGAGAAACTGCGCGACAGATAGCCCGCCTTGCGGCCTCAGCCGCCAACTTCGTTCGCCGATGACATATCCATCGCCGCCGTGACAATGGCACCTCTCAACCATATGTGCCTGGGCGCGTCTTGCTGGCGTGCGTGCCAGGCGAGGCTCATGGTGAAACTCCCGAGATCGAGGGGTGGCGGCAGCGATACCAGGCGCCTCATGTTGGCGGCCGCTCGTGCCAGGCTCGACGGCAGGGTCATGATCAGGTCGGAGCGAGCGGCGATCTCGACCGCCGCGAAGAAGTTGGGCACGCGCAGCTTCACCCGGCGCGTTCGCCCCATCCGCGCAAGCACCTCGTCGACGGGTGCAGGCCCGACGCCGGTGACGCTCACCACGATATGCTCAAGCGCCAGAAAACGGTCGAGCGTGAATGTTCCGGTAAGCGCAGGGTGATGCGCCCGCACCAGCGTCACGAGTTCTTCGTCATAGAGGCGGCGTCGCTGGATGCCGGCCGGCGCTTCGTCGATCAGCGCCACCATCGCATCCGCGGCACCGTGCTCCAGCACTTCGATCCCGTTCGTGCCCGGCGCGACAATGTCGAGATCGAGAGACGGCGCCTCGCGGGCAAGGCGGGCGAGCAGATGCGGCGCGAGCGCGGCGGCCTGGAGATCGGGCATGAGGAGCCGGATTCGCCCCGTTGCCGTCGCTGGAACGAACGCGTTGGCCTCCAACATTTCTCCTACGCCTGCCAGTATCCTGCGCAGCGCCGGGCGCACCTCTTCAGCACGGGCGCTGAGGATGTAGCCGCCCGGTCCATCGACCAGCAGCGCATCCGAAAACAGCGCGCGCAATCGCCCGAGCGCTCGGCTTGCAGCCGGCTGGCTCATGCCAAGCCGGTGGGCGGCCCGTGTGACATTCTTCTCGTCCAGCAGCGCCTCAAGCGCCACCAGCAGGTTGAGGTCGATCCGACGTAAATCCACTTCACGCATGCCAACTATATATCACATGCATTGGACGCATGAAAATCCCGCGCTTATCTGTTCCTCTATCGAGCGATCTGAAGGAGTGGCAATCATGTATGTTGTGCTTGGTGCAAACGGTCGGGCCGGCGGCGAGACAGCGCGCGCCCTCATCGAACGCGGCGAGACGGTGCGTGTCGTCCTGCGTCGCAAGGAACAGGGTGAAAAGTGGACAACCCTCGGCGCGGAGGTGGTCGTTGCGAGCATCGAGGATGCCGACGCGATGGCCGATGCGCTGAAGGGAGCGTCGGCAGCGGTCCTGCTCAATCCGCCGCCGGTGAGCGGTGATCCCGATGCCCGCACGGAAGAACTCGGCGCGGCGCTGGCCGATGCGGCACAGCGGGCGCGTCTGCCCAAGGCCGTTGTCCTGTCGTCTATCGGAGCGCAGCATGCCTCCGGCACCGGGGTCATCGCCACCCTCAACCGGTTCGAGGCATTGCTTGACGGGGCGGCACTGGCGACCGCCTTCCTGCGTTCGGGCTATTTTGTCGAGACCTGGGGCGAGGTGGCGCAAGCGGTCATGTCGGAAGGCGTGCTGCCGACCTTTATCGAACCCTCCCAGAGAATCCCGATGGTGAGCACCATCGATGTCGGGCGCACGGCGGCAACCCTGCTGTGCGAAGGATGGACCGGGAAGCGGATCGTGGAGTTGGGCGGGCCGGAAGACTGGAGCGCCGGTGATGTGGCATCGGCCTTCGCGGAAATTCTTGGCCGCCCGGTGGTGCCGGTGTCGGTCCCGCCGGAGCGTCGCGCCGCGCTGCTTGCCGAGGAAGGCTTGCCCCGCGAGGTGGCCAACGCGCTTCTCGGCATGTATGAGGGGATCGCCAACGGCCTGTTCATGCACCACAATGACAGCGAACACCGCCGCGGAACGGTTTCCCTGACGACAGCGATCGAGCACGTTGTCGCAACGGTTGAACCAGCCGGCCGCTGATCCTCAGCCGGGTCGCGCGTTTTGAGATTCACGCATCGGGCTTGTCTCATTCATCGCTGCTGACGACTTGTCAGGAGATGGAGATGACCAGGTGCCTGGGCACCGGCCTCCAGGGTCGAAGCTCGACGCGCACGAAGCCTTCGCTCTCAGGCTCATCGCGGAGGCGCCAGACATCAACCTTGCCGAGATCGGCGAGCGCCTTGCCGCCGAGCAGTAGCGCGATGTCCTGCGCCGCCGCATAGCTGGTTCAACGGCCGGCTCGATCTCGCCCCCGGGGAGGCTGATCTTCATCGACGAGACGTCGGCATCCATGAAGAAGGGCCGGCAGGTAGGCCGCGCCCACGCGGCCAACGATGCCGCGTAGCCGCATCCCCCACGGCCGGCGGAAGACCACGACGTTGACGGGTGGCCTGCCGCTTGATGGCATGACCGCAACGATGCTGCTCGACGGGCCGATGAACGGTGCGGCCCTGCGTGCCTATGCCGGGCAGGCTCTGGCACCCGAGCTTCGCCCAGGCGACGTCGTCGTCATGGACAACCTGCCGGCTCTAGCGTTCAGCCCGCTGTTCTTCGCGCTTGCGCGCAATGACCGAGGCGACGATGGAGCCGCCGATGAGAAGCACGGTTACCGTCAGGGCCAGGGGCGACGGAATCTTGATCCAATGCGCCAGAAGCATTTTCAGGCCGATGAACATCAGGACCAGCGAAAGCCCGGTCTTCAGGTGCTTGAAGGTCCGCATCATGCCCGACAGGACGAAGAACATGGCGCGCAGCCCCATCACGGCGAAAACGTTCGACGAGAAGACGATGAAGGCATCGTTGGAGATCGCCAGGACCGCCGGGATCGAATCGATGGCGAAAATGAGGTCCGTCACCTCCACCGTCATCAGCACGACGAACAGCGGTGTCATGTACAGCAGGCCATTGCGCCTGGTGAGGAATTTCGACCCCTCATATTCGGTCGTCACGCGCCCCGTGCGCATCAAGAGCCTGACGATACGGCTTTGGCCAGGGTCGATCATCTCGTCGCCCGACGTCATCATCTTGAAGCCGGAGAAGATCAACAGCGCCCCCAGCGCCATGCCGATGACGAGAAACTGGTCGACCAGCTTGACGCCCGGCACGATCAGCGACAGGCGCATGACGATGGCGCCGACAATGCCATAAAACAGCACGCGGTACTGGGCTTCGGCCGGCACCTTGAAATAGGTGAAAATGAGGGCGATGACGAAGATGTTGTCGAGCGACAGGGCCTGCTCGATCAGGTAGCCGGTGAGGAACTCGGCGCCGCGGTCCTTGCCGGCGAACAGAAAGACGCCGACGGCGAACATCATCGCCAGGGCGACGTAGCCGGCAACGGTCTTGCACGCTTCGCGCGTCGAGATGACGTGGTCGCGGCGGTGCAGAACGAAAAGGTCGAAAAACAGAATAAGGGCCACAAAGGCCAGAAAGCCGGGCCACAGCCAGTCGTGCATTGTCATGGAGCTGATACAATTCTTGCGCCGCGTCAGCGCGTTGTCGTGCGGTCCGACATCACAGGCAACGCCTTGCCTGCCAGAGGGGCCCGGTCCGGGTGACTGCACCTATTTGCGGCACAACGCCTTCTGTTTCAAGCCCCATGCGAATTTTCACCACAGTCATGCAAATGCCGCATGGCAGGTGCGCATCACCAATCTCAGATGACCGCGAACGCAAAAAGGCCCGGCAATGACCGGGCCTTTTGACGTCGCAAGAAATCAGACGGCGCTCACCATTTGATCTTGTAGCTGGCGGAAGCGATCCCGACCCAACCGGAATCGACGGACGCCCCTGTCTCGATCCCCTTGGTGGCACTGGCCGAGGTGAGATAGGTGATGCCGCCGCCGAAGCGCAGTTCGCCACCCATGTCGTCCTTGACGCCGACACCTGCGGCGAGCAGCCATTTGTCGGTGCGGAAATCATAACCCGTAGAGACACCGCGATCCCATTGCAGGCTGACGAGACCGGAAACCCGATCGTTGAAGGCGTGACCGACGCCGCCGGTGATCGTCCAGCCATCGCGCCAGTAATACTGATTGAGACTGTTGATCGTTCCCGTCGCGGCTGAGGAGGCGCTTAGATTCAGCGTTTCGTTGACCGACCAATCCATCCACTTGACGGAGCCGAAGACCAGCCAGCCCGGCGCAACGCCGGTCTGCACCTTCAGTTCGACGCTCTGCGGCAACTCGCCCGAGCCGGAGGAAACCAGCGGAATGGCGCCGGCGAGCGGATGCAGGATGGAGCCGCCGCCATCGGCTTCGTGCTTCGTGCCGGAGCGATAAAGAAGCTGCGCACGGAAGGCGATTTCGGGGATGTCGTAGCCGATGCCCGCGCGCCAGCCGAAAGCGGTGCTGTTGAGATCGACGTTCAGCGGAAGCCCGCCAAGCGCCGGCGGCAGCGATGCCTGCAGATCGTAGTCGAACTTTTCGGCGAACGCACCGCCGAGCACGGACAGACGCCCCTTGCCGACATCGAAGAACACGGCACAGGTCGCGCCGAACTCGGTGACCGTGAACTTTTCCGAGCGCTTGCCGGATGGGCCGAAAGGTGCGTCATAGCTCGATGCCGCGCCATGGACGTCCGTATAGGTGCCGGCGCAGGACAGATTATCGGAAACCTTGAATTTCACCGCGCCGGACGGGATCGCGTAGGTGTCGAGATAATCCGTGCCGACCACGCCGCCGCTCGTCGTGCCGCCCACTCCGGTCTTGAACTTCTGCGTCGGCACGACGACGATCACCCCGGCGCGGAAGTTGATGTTGCCGTCCTCGTAAAGAATATCCGTATCGGCCGTGCCGCGCGAGAAACCGCCAGCCTGGGCGGTTCCAACGGATGCGGCAATGAGCGTCATGGCCGAAGCGATGCGGGTAAAACGCATGGGAACCCCTCTCCTCCAAATGTGGTAGCGAGGATAGCAGCGCTGCGGTTAACCTCAATCGTTACAGCGCATATTGTCGCACGTTACTCTTACGTTTACGTAACGACAACCGCGCGCGCTGCTCGCAAAAATGGCTCCTTGATATCGTGAATACGGTAAATCAACCGCAGAATTGGGGTAAAAAAGCGCTGAAATCGCATCCATGGCCCTTGGAAACGAGCAAAAGTTGCAAAATTGCAACAATCGTGGAGATTTCGCAAAACCGTCATTGAACGCTGGTTTGCGCGCCCCTTGGCCGCCTGTTTTGTTTGCTGGACAACCGTCGAATCATCGCCGGTCGGACAGGCGGTGAAGGATCGGCGATCCAGCCTCGTATGCCCCGCCAATGCGTTGCTGCGACCGACCAATGGATCGCGGTAAGGCCCCGCAGAACGATGAGACGGGACGATCAGTCGTTGTCGACGATCGAGGCGCACGGTCCAACCTGGTCCGCGCCGCTCGCCCTTCTGCTCAACCGGCTTCCTTGACGCGGGCCAACGCCACTTCCAACTTGCCCTTTGCGTCGGCGAATTCCGCCAGCTTCTCGCGTTCGGCAGCGACGATGTCCTCGGGCGCGTTGGCGACGAATTTGTCGTTGCCGAGCTTCTTTTCCAGCCGCTGCATCTCGCCGGTCATCTTGGCGATCTCCTTCTGCAGTCGGGCCGTTTCGGCGGACAGGTCGATCAGATCGCCAAGCGGCAGGCAGAACGTCGCCTCGCCAAGGACGATCTGCGCCGAGCCTTTGGGGGCTTCGCCGGCAAAACCCAGCTCGCCGACGCGCGCCAGGCGGCGGATCGCCGGATCGTGCCTGGCGATGCGCGCCCGCGTCGTCTCATCGGCGCCGACTGCGATCAACGGCGCGATGGCCGCCGGCGGCACGTTCATCTCGGCGCGCACCGAGCGAATGCCGGACACGAGATCGACCAGCCAGTTGATGTCGGTAGCCGCCTCGGCGTCCTCGAAATCGAGCTCCGGCCAGGCGGTCAGCGCCAGAAGGTCGTCGCGCCCCGCGTCGCCCGCCGTATGCGTCCAAAGCTCCTCCGTCATGTACGGCATCATCGGATGCAGGAGCTTGTAGATCTCATCCAGCACATAAGCCGCGCAAGCACGCGCCTCCGCCTTCGCGGCCTCGTCCGTGCCGGCGAAGACCGGCTTCAGCAGCTCCAGATACCAATCGCAGAAAAGGCTCCAGACGAAACGGTAGGCGCCGCCCGCCGCCTCGTTGAAGCGGTAGGAGGCGATGCCGTCGGTGATCGCCTTCGCGGCGCGGGTCAGCTCGGTCAGGATCCAGCGATTGACGGCGAGCTTCGCGTTCTCCGGTTTGAATTCCGCATCACGCGCGACGCCGTTCATTTCGGCGAAGCGTGTGGCGTTCCAAAGCTTGGTGCCGAAATTGCGGTAGCCGGCGACGCGTGCCGGGTCGAGCTTCACGTCGCGACCCTGCGCGGCCATGATGGTCAGCGTGAAGCGCAGCGCATCGGCGCCATATTCGTCGATCAGCTCCAGCGGATCGATGACATTGCCCTTCGACTTCGACATCTTGGCGCCGGACTTGTCGCGCACCAGCGCGTGGACATAGACCGTGTGGAACGGCTCCTCATCCATGAAATGCAAGCCCATCATCATCATCCGGGCCACCCAGAAGAAGATGATGTCGAAGCCGGTGACGAGCACCGAGGTCGGATAGTAGCGCGCCAGCTCAGGCGTCTTGTCGGGCCAGCCCAGCGTCGAGAACGGCCACAATGCCGACGAGAACCAGGTGTCCAGCACGTCCTCGTCGCGCGTCAGGATTTCGCCCGGCTTGAAATTCTCGAGCTTTTCCTCGACCCATCCCTTCCACGGCCCTTCATGGGCGATGTAGTGCTGGATGGCGGCCTCGAGCGCGGTCTCCTCGTCCTTCTCGACGAACACCTGCCCGTCGGGACCGTACCAGGCGGGGATCTGGTGTCCCCACCACAGCTGGCGCGAGACACACCAGGGCTGGATGTTCTCCATCCATTCGAAATAGGTCTTTTCCCAGTTCTTCGGCATGAAATTCGTGCGCCCCTCGCGCACCGAGGCGATGGCCGGCTTGGCCAGCGTCCTGGCATCGACATACCACTGGTCTGTCAGGAACGGCTCGATCGGCACGCCGCCGCGGTCGCCGTGCGGCACCGTATGCTTGTGCGGCTCGACCTTGGCGAGGAAACCGCCCTCCTCCATCATGGCGACGACGGCCTTGCGCGCCTCGAAGCGATCCAGCCCGTCGAGCGCCGCAACGGTCCGGCTCACCAGTTCCTGGCCTTCCAGCCCGGCCAGGAAATCCTCATTGTCCTTCAGCGTGATCGCCGCCTCGACCGTCAGGATGTTGATCTGCCGCAGCCCGTGGCGCTTGCCGACCTCGAAATCGTTGAAATCATGCGCCGGCGTCATCTTCACCGCGCCGGTTCCCTTCTCGGGATCAGAATAGTCGTCGGCCACGATGGGCAGCAGGCGGCCGACCAACGGCAGGACGACATTCTTGCCGACCAGATGCGTGTAGCGTTCGTCCTCGGGATGCACGGCAACACCGGTGTCGCCCAGCATGCTCTCCGGCCGCGTCGTCGCCACGGTGACGAAACTCGTCTCGTCCTGCAGATCAAAGGCCTTGCCCTCGATCGGATAGCGGAAATGCCAGAGATTGCCGTTGGTCTCGACCTGTTCCACCTCGAGATCGGAGATCGCCGTCAGGAGCTTCGGGTCCCAATTGACCAGGCGCTTGTCCTTGTAGATGAGCTCTTGCTTGTAAAGTGAGACAAAGACTTCGATAACCGCCTTCGACAGGCCCTCGTCCATGGTGAAGCGTTCGCGGCTCCAGTCGCAGGACGCGCCCAGCCGCTTCAGCTGGTTCATGATGGCGCCGCCGGATTCCGCCTTCCACTCCCAGACCTTGTCGATGAACTTGTCGCGGCCGAGATCGCGACGGTGCTGCTGGCGCTCCATGAGCTGCCGCTCGACGACCATCTGCGTTGCGATGCCCGCATGGTCCATGCCGGGCTGCCACAGCACATCCTTGCCGCGCATGCGCTCGAAGCGGACCATGATGTCCTGCAGCGTGTTGTTGAGCGCGTGGCCCATATGCAGGGAGCCGGTCACATTGGGCGGCGGAATGACGATGGTGAAGGGTTCGGCGCCAGGCTTCGCCCCGGCGCCCGCCTTGAAGGCGCCCGCCTCTTCCCAGAGTTCAGCGATTTTCGGCTCGACGCTTGCCGCGTCGTAAATCTTTTCAAGCATAGGGATATCCGCGCTCGCGAGGCTATAGACCAAGAGACCTTGGTACGATCAGAGCACGGTGTAAAGCGGAAGGGTCAGGCCAAGTCAACCGGACGCGTCGCGATCCGCGCGCAGGCCTATCCGCCGCGCGCCACGCGTTCTATTTCCTCGCGCACAAGCCGCTCGACCAATGTCGGCAGGTTGTTGTCGAGCCAATCCTGCAGCATCGGCCGCAGCATTTCCTCGGCCATCTGATCGAAATTGCGCTTGCGGCTGGCTTCGAACGCCTCGTTCAGCTCGCCAAACGCCGCCGCGACCTTGCGGCCCGTATATTCGGAAAGAATGCTCTGCCGCCGCTCTTCCTGCTCGCGGGCGATCGGGCCAAGTTCGCGCCGGGCATGCTCCCGCTCATCGCCGGAGAGCGCGTCGTCCTCATCATCCGGCCGCGCGGATTGAGGGGTGGGTTCCTCAAAGCGCTCGGGGCGCAAAGGGTGGTTTTCGGCATTGAGCTCGGCGCGAAAATGCTCGATCTCCCCGCCTGTCTCGCCGGCAACGGGTCTCGCTTCGACGGGCAGCCGTTCAACCATGGCAGAAGCTCGTTCGGTCGACTGCCGCGGCCCAGCGATCGATTTTCCTTCAGTCGGAGCTTCGGCTGGGGACGCTTCGCGCTCGAGCGCGCCGCGCAGCGGGGTTTCGCGCAGGGATTGACCGCCACCCTGGTCTGATGCGGGCGGCGCGTCATTGTCCTCGATGATGCGCCGAATGGAAGCGAGAATCTCTTCCATCGATGGTTCGCGCTGCGCACCACCCGCCGCGAAACCCTCGGCGGGCGCATCGGTCTTCTGTGCCCCGATTCCATGTGACATCGTCAAAATCTGCCGCCTCTGCCCTGTATCCGCCCAACAAAGGTATCCGCCCAACAATGGTTACCCGGTACACTTCAGCCCTGTCGTTCCGTCGGCCCGAGCGTTGATGCGAAAGGTCGAATCACTAGCTGATCGTATCTGACGCGGCAGCCGGATAGAATCCCCCCAAGGCACTTGCCTATGGTTGCACACAAGAATGCCGGGCGCTGCATGACAGCGCCCGGCATCACGATCCGATATTGTGGCAGTGAACCAAGGCACGACGTGGCGGCTCAAGCCGATAGAGCGTCCTGACGAAGGCCCGGTCTATCTCATTGTTTTTCCGCATAAATACTCTGGTGGTGCGATCCCAACAGATGGTAGCCATCTGTTGGGGAAAATCGCCCCACCAGATCAACAGCTTGTGGGCTGACTTGTCGAAACGGATGGGTACCATCCGTTTCGGTCAGACCACTAGCGACCGTCCGGCGTGCGCAATCCGTACCATTTGTCCTTGACGGCCTCGTAATGTTCCTGAGGCCGGTATTCGCTGACCTGAAGGCCAAGCCGGCTGGCCGAAAGGCGGCCGGTTGCCGAAAGGATGGCGTAGCTCGCCACGACGATGTCGCGCTCAGCAGTCACCTGATTGATCTTGGCGTCGATCACGTCGGCCTGCGAATTCAGCACTTCGAGCGTGGTGCGCTGGCCGACATTGCGCTCCTCGATGACACCGTTCAGCGCCAACTGGGCCGCCTGCACGAGCTCGCGGTTGGCGGCGAGCGATTCGCGCGCCGCCTGGTACTGGGTCCAGGCCGACACGACCGCCGCGCGCACCTGATCGCGGCTGACATCGAGATTGATGCGCGCCTGACCGAGCGATTCCTTGTTCTGCCGCACCTGCGCCGAGGCCAGGCCGCCCTGATAGATCGGCACCGTCAGCCGGAGGCCGACATTTGCCGAGTTTGCCGAACCGTCGGAAAGCGTCCCGGGGCTCGAATCGCGATAACTGTGCGACAGGCCGGCGGAGCCGGAAAGCTGGGGCAGGAAGGAACCCTCGGAGGATTTCACCTTGAACGAGGCGGCGTCGATCTGATGCTGGCGCGCCTTGATGACGGGGTGTTCGGCGAGGCCGAGCGCCAGAGCGCTGTCCATGTTCTTCGGCAGCAACTTGCCCAGCGGGCTGGCCGCCTTGAGGTTTTTCGGCGCATCGCCGATCAGCTGCTGATAGACGGCCGAGCGCGATGCAACGGCAGCGCGCGCCGCGCTGAGCTGGGCCAGCGCCGCCTGGCGGCGTGCCTCGGCCTGGGCAACATCGGTGCGCGTGCCCTCGCCGACGTCGAAGCGCGAGCGCGACGAACGCACCTGTTCGGCCAGGAATTCGAGGTTCTGCTCGCGCAGCGCGGCGATCTGCCGGTCGCGGATGACGTCCATATAGGCGCTCGCCGCATTGAACAGGATGTCGAGTTCCTGGTTGCGCAACGCTTCGTTGGCGGCGCGAACACCGGCTTCGGCCGACTGAACATTGTTGCGGGTCTGGAAACCGTCGAAAATGGGCTGGGTGAGCGCAATGCCGAACTCGCCCGTCCTGATGTCCGTGCCATCGTTGGTGGCCAGGCCGGCGGTGACGGTTCCCTCGACGCGCGGCCTCATCCCCGATTTGGCGATCGCCACATTCTCGTCCGTGACGCGCACACCGGCACGCTCGGCGTTCAATGTCGAGTTGTTCTGGTAAGCCTTGGCGAGTGCGCCAAGGATGGTTTCGGCCGAAACGGTGGCCGGCGCGGCAATCAGCGCTGTGGTGGCGACCAAAGGAACAATGAAACGGCGATAAAATGACACGATCTGGCAACCTCGGACTGTTTCTGACGGCCATGCCAACAGACACGCCGCCCTGTCTTATCAATTCCGGCCCTCAGGCCGGCTTCCGCGCCCCTCGTGGTCTGACCGAAACAGATGGCCTCCATCCGTTTCGACAAGTCAGCCCGCAAGCCATCGATCTGGTGGGGCGATTTTCCCCAACAGATGGATATCATCTGCTGGGATCGCAACCACCGGGAGACAACGCCCCCGCGCCATTTCCCGTCTCATGTACAAATCAAGCACGACTCTGCCGGGACACTACAACAAACCGGCGATCAATTCCGTTGCAGGATGGCAACAAGTCCATCCTCAAAAAACGAACGCGGGCGCCTTCTGGAAACCCGGCAACGGCTTCACGGCAAGATTGAAGGTGGCACGGCTCGAAACAATCCCGTCATCCTTGATGAACAGATGCGCGCGCGCCGCATTGCCCTCGCCGATCACAGCGACGAGCCGCCCGCCATCACGCAACTGGCCGAGCAATTTCTCCGGTACCGCATCGACCGCTCCGCCAACGAAGATCACGTCGTAAGGCGCATCGTCCGCGTAGCCATTCTCGAGCGCGCCGCCAACGACCGCGACATTGACGCAGCCGAGTTCGCTCAGCGTCTCGGCGGCCGACCCGGCAAGCGTCTCATCGCATTCCAGCGCCACGACGAAGCTGGCCAGCCGCGACAGAACGGCGGCCGAATAACCGGTTCCCGAACCGACATCGAGCACCACGTCGCTCGACTGCACATCGGCTAGCTGGATGAGTTTGGCGAAAGGCGACGGCTCCATCAGATAGCGCGCCGCTCCCTCGCTTGTGGCGCTGGCTATTTCCAGATCCTCGTCGATGTAGGAAAGGCTCTTCCTGCGTCCCGGCACGAAGGCCTCGCGCGGAATGTCGCCCATGGCGTCGAGCAGCGGCACGCTGGTCACGTCCGTGGTGCGCAGCTGACCTTCCACCATCTTGGCGCGCTGCAGGGAAAAATCGGCGTTCATAAGGTCGGTTCCCGATGCAAGTTCCGGTCTCGGCCTGCAGGCCCCGGTGCGCGTTGCGAAAACAACGATTTAAACGGTTTGCTAACGACTGCGATTGGCCCTGTCAATCTCTAGATTGCCGCTGCCGACAACGGCTGCAGCCTGCCGGGACCATGCGATACGGACAGGCAATTCGTCGGCTCGGCTCCGGGCGGGTCCCCGTTTCCACTCCTTTCGCGATGCCCTGCGGACTGAGGGTGTGGAGGCGGTGTTCACCCGTCAGGAGGATCCTGCCCGAGGTTCGGCGCGAATGCCGCGCAAACGTCCCATCGGCGCCACCGCATCCTGCGCACGGCGCTGCACGCTGCCACCGCCTCGCTCGACCAGATCGCCGGACACTACGAAATCGCTCCATCGTCGCAGATTTCCTTCCCCGTTGAACAGGTTGGCGCAGGTTGGCGGTGGCGGTTTCGCCGGACGGTTTCCACAGTTTTCGGGCAGGATCGAGCGTGTTGCGCCCATGCGGGAATGGCCGAAAGTCACATTCCGCATCATGCCGGCCAGCGTCGTCACGGGTGAGTCGCGCATCGATCGCGCGGTGGGCGATGTCTCACGCTCTCCCCATGACATGGATCTCGGCACGCCGATCTACGCAAACACCGTCCGTTTCGACACGACGATCGGGCAGACTGTCTTTGATGACGCCATAAGGTCTTGATTGCATTATAAGTAGAGGCGGCGGAATAAATCCGCTCCGATGCTGTTCTTAGTTCGGAAGCCGCTCCCCGGCTCCAAATTGCCAAGAAGGATCCAATCGATGCTTACGCGCTCTCTTCTGGCCGCAGCCGCGGCGCTCGCATTCACCTCCACTTTCGCGCTCGCCGATGATTACGCGGGCGGGGCGATCAAGACGATGGCCTCGGATAAGGGCGAAGTCCTGACCGATGCCGATGGCATGACGCTCTACACGTTCGACAAGGACGAAGCCGGCAAGTCGAACTGCTATGATCAGTGCGCCATGAACTGGCCGCCCCTGATGGCCGCCGCCGATGCCGCTGCCGAGGGGGAGTTCACACTCGTCGAGCGCCTGGACGGCAGCAAGCAGTGGGCGCATGACGGCATGCCGCTGTATCTGTGGAAGAACGACCAGAAGCCTGGCGACATGACTGGCGACGGCGTTGGCGGAGCCTGGCACACAGCGATGAACTGACAAGGCCGATGCCTGATTTCCTGGACGAGGTCGAAGCCTGCGTGCCAGCGCTCAGGCGCTATGCGCGGGCCTTGACCCGTGACGCCGACCGCGCCGACGATCTCGTCCAGGATTGCCTGGAGCGGGCGATCCGCAAGCGCAGCCTGTGGCGGCCGACGGGACCGCTCAGGGCCTGGCTGTTCCGCATCCTGCTGAATGTCTATCGCAACGATTTGCGCCGTGACCGCCGCGCGCCCATGTCGTTTCCCATCGACACAATGGCAAGCGAGCCGCCCTCACCGGCCGACCAGCCAGGGCGGCTCGCCCTGGCGGACACGGCGCGCGCGCTGGAGCAACTGACCGCCGAGCAGCGCGAGGCGCTGTTGCTGGTCGCGCTCGAGGGCCTGAGCTACGCGGAGGCGGCAAGCGTGCTCGAAATCCCGCTCGGCACATTGATGTCGCGCATCGCCAGAGCGCGCGAGGCATTGCGCGCCCTGCTGGAGGCGCCACCGCGCCTGAGGACTGTGAAATGACGAAGACCGAGCCAGGCATCCCGCGCGACACCCTGCACGCGTATATCGATGGCCAGTTGAGCGCCGAGGCGCACGCTGCCGTCGAACGGCACCTGGCAAGCCACCAGGAAGACGCAGCACTGGTTGCCGGCTGGGAACGCGACGGCCATGCGCTGCGCGCGCTTTACGGCCCCATCGGCGGCGAATCCGTGCCGCCCGCCCTGTCGCCGCACCGGATTGCCCGGCAAGGTCATGGCAGGCCGACCGACTGGCGCAAGCTGGCGGCGGCCGGTCTTGTCCTGGTCGCGGTGGGGGCGGCGGCCGGCTGGTATGGGCGCGATTTCACCGAGGCCGGGCAGGCCTCCACCGCGACGCTCCTGGACAAGGCGGTTGCCGCCCACAATCTCTACGTCGGCGAGGTGGTACACCCGGTCGAAGTCGCCGGCGCGCAGGATGGCCATCTCGCCCGCTGGCTGTCGAAACGGCTCGATCGGACGATCGCCATTCCAGACCTCAAGCCCGCGGGCTTCTCGTTGGTCGGCGGCCGGCTTTTGCCGGACGGGCGTGGCCCGGCGGCCCAGTTCATGTATGAGGACCACCAGGGTCGGCGGGTGACGCTGTACATCAAGCCAACGCTCGAAAGCGGCGAATCCTCGTTCCGTTTCGCCAACACCGGCCCGGTTGCCGCGCTGTTCTGGCGCGATGAGGGGATCAGTTGCGCGCTGGTGGGTGAATTGCCGCGCGACGAATTGCAGGCGATCGCCACCCAGGCCTATGAGCAGCTTGGCTGAGGCGCGATGCGACCAACGCCATTACCCGACAGCCAGAGTGGATGCTTTGGCGAACCGGCAGACGGTCCGGGCGGAGCAATTTTCCCTGACGATGGATGCCATCTCACCACCAGATCAGTTCATCATTTTCACGGAATCGATGAACTGATCTGGTGGCGCGATCCCGTGTTTTTGATGGTGCATTGTTTTTTCGGAATGGAGGGACGCACTATGGGCCAGGCTCTCCACGGGAGCGCCACGACGACAGAGGCGGTCCGCAAACTTGATCAACCCGGCAGCGGGATGAACTCCGCCCGGTCGTCGGGCGGCAGGTCGAACAAGCCCGCCCCCCAGCGCGCCTTGCGCCAATCCGCCTTGGCCGCCTCGATCCTCTCTTGCGAGGATGCGACGAAATTCCACCAGATGTAGCGCGGCCCACCGAGCGTCGCGCCACCCAGCAGCATCAGCCGGGCGCCCTGCGGCCCGGCCCCCACCGTGATGGCATCTCCGGGACGAAAGACCATCATGCGGCCGGCCTCGAAATCCTGCCCGGCAATGGTGACGCTGCCGTCGGTCACATAGATGCCGCGGTCCTCGTGGTCGTCGGGCAAGGGAAGGCGCGCGTCGGGCTCGAGCACGGCGTCGGCATAAAACATCTCCGAAAAGACGCGGCCCGGCGCGCGTTCGCCATAGGCGTTGCCGAGGATCAGCCGCAGCGCCACGCCGTCCGCCTCGATCAACGGCAGAGCCTCCTTGGCGTGATGCTCGAACATCGGCGCCATGTCCTCGACGCCCTCCGGCAAGGCGACCCAGGTCTGGATGCCGAACAGGCTGTGCGGGCCCTGGCGGGCGGCGTCGCTTGTGCGCTCGGAATGCGTCACGCCGCGCCCGGCGACCATCCAGTTCAGCGCGCCGGGGTGAATGATCTGGTCGCTGCCCAGGCTATCGCGGTGATGAAAGTCGCCGCGATAGAGATACGTCACCGTTCCAAGCCCGATATGCGGATGCGGGCGCACATCGATCCCCTGCCCGGTGAGGAATTCCGCCGGCCCCGCCTGGTCGAAGAAAATGAACGGCCCGACCATCTGGCGCTTCGGCGCCGGCAGCGCGCGGCGCACCTCGAACCCGCCAATGTCGCGGGCGCGCGGGATGATCAGCGTTTCGATCGCATCGACGCCAACCGTATCGGGACAACCGGGCGAAAGGGCGGGATTCCAACTCATCATGCCTCCTGTAGGCGCGAGACGCGCGCCTGTGTAATGTGTGCGTGCATACGGCCCGCCGGTGATGACAGGGCCATGCGAGTGTGGCATCAACGCGGGCCGAAAAGAAGCGCTCTATCGCAGGGGGAACGATGCAGGATTCGAATTCACCTTTCGCCGGCCTGATCCGGCCGATGCTGCCGCGCGATGCGCATGAGCCGCACCGTGCCGCTACCCCCTTGGAACTGCTGTTCGACCTGGTTTCGGTGATCGCCATCGCGGCGGCTGCCGCAGGCCTGCACCACGCCATCAGCGAAGCGCATGTCCTTGACGGTGTGATCACCTTCACCATGGCGTTCTTCGCCATCTGGTGGGCGTGGATGAATTTCACCTGGTTCGCCTCCGCCTACGACAATGACGATACGGTGTTCCGCCTCCTGACCATGCTGACCATGGCCGGCGCGCTGACCATGGCGGCCGGCATATCGCTGCTGTTCGGCGGCTTCGTCATGACCACCGTCATCATCGGCTACATCATCATGCGCGTCGCGCTGGTGGTGCTCTGGCTGCGTGCCGCACAGCATGACGCGCGCTGCCGCCGCACCGCGCTGACCTATGCGTTCGGCATCCTGGTCGTCCAGCTCTACTGGATCGGCCTGCTTTTCGCCCAGCCGCTGTCCGGCGCGACCCTGTACATCCTGTTCGGCACCGGCGTTCTCCTGGAACTCGCCGTTCCGGCCTTCGCCGAGCGCAGCGCCCAGACCCCCTGGCATCGCCATCACATCATGGAGCGCTACGGCCTGCTCAACATCATCGTGCTCGGCGAAACGCTGCTTGCCGGTTCGGTCGCGCTGCGCCAGGCGGCGATCGACGGATCGGTCGGCGGCCTGATCCACATTGCGCTGGCGGCGCTGGTCATCGTCTTCTGCCTCTGGTGGCTGTATTTTTCCCGCGAAGAGCATCTGCAGACCGGCGCCCTGTCGCGCACCCTCACCTGGGGTTATGGTCATTTCGTCATCTTCGCCTCGGGCGCGGCGGTCGGTGCGGGCTTTGCCGCGCTGGTCGACATCCTGACCCATCATTCGCAAGTGCCGCTGATCGTCGGCGATTACGCGGTCGGCATCCCGGTCGCGCTGTACATGCTCGGCCTATGGTTCGTGCGCGACCGTTTCATCTTCAAGGGCGCCGCGCGCCATGTGCTGCCGGCCTTCGCGCTCCTGGTCCTGCTGGTGCCGCTCAGCCCGCTGGCGCTGGAGGGCGTCGCGCTGGTGACGGTGGCGAGCGTGATTGCGCGGAACCGCCTGGCCGCGCGGGAACGGGCACTGGCCGACGCGACGGAAAAGGAAAGTTTGCCCAATCGGCGCTTATCCGCTTGACGCAAAATTGGCCGCAACCTATTGAACGGCGTCGATGCCGTTCGGCATGGCCTCGTGGCGGAGTGGTTACGCAGAGGACTGCAAATCCTTGCACCCCGGTTCGATTCCGGGCGAGGCCTCCAATTGATGGTTTTTCACCATAATTTCAGATAATTAGCACCCGGCGTTATACACCTTTGCTCGCAACGCGGTTTGCGCGTTGCACAGTGGTTCTCTGCGATTGAGTAGGTGACTCATTCCAATTGATCACTCCGCAGGCGGCGGCGTCCAGCGCCACCGAAGACATTCGATCCGTGTGTCCTCTCTCATATTGAAGATTCTGACCGACTGGACGCGCTCCAATGGCTACCTAGCGGCTGAGGAATGGACGCGTGAACCACAGTTCACAATCCTCTTGACCAACACCCATCTGTAAACTATATTTCACATATGATCGAAGTCCGGCTAAGTGACACCTTTACCAAATGGCTCGACGGACTTCGCGACCAGAGTGCTCGCATTCGTATTGCAACACGCATTCGGCGCATGGAGATGGGAAACCCCGGCGACGTGAAGGCAATTGGCGAAGGCGTGAGCGAAATGCGGATCACCTACGGCCCTGGCTATCGAGTGTACTTTGTGCAGGATGGGAAAACCATCATCATCATCCTTTGTGGTGGTGACAAATCCTCACAGAGCCGAGACATCGCCGAAGCAAAACGGATGGCAAAGGAACTCTGACATGCCACTCAAGACAACCAAGTTTGATATTCAGGATCACCTCAAAACCCCAGAGGATCGCGCTGCCTATATCGAAGCAGCTTTCGAGGAGGGTGACCCTGCTTTCATCACCCATGCACTCAATGATGTTGCTCGGTCGATCGGCATGACTGACGTTGCAAAGGCTGCCGGGATCACCCGTGAGGGCCTATACAAAGCGCTTAGCGATAAAGGCGATCCAAAGCTCTCAACCTTGCTCGGCGTTGTCAAAGCGCTCGGGGTCAGAATGACAGTCTCCCCGGCTCTGCCAAATGAGAATTATGTGGAAGCCCGACACGCACCATAACCGATCTATCCATTGCCCCTCCGCGCCTCACAACAGGCCGAACCACCAGGTGGCAAGGCCGAGGAAGGCGGAAAAGCCGACCACGTCGGTGACCGCCGTGACGAAAACAGATGAGGCGACCGCCGGATCGGCCCCGACGCGGTCGAGCAGGAGCGGAATCAGGATGCCGGCGACGGCCGCGACGAACATGTTGATGATCATGGCGGCGGCGATGATGCCGCCAAGGTTGTAATCCTGGAACCAGGCGGCGGCCACCGCGCCGATCAGGACGGCGAAGATCAGGCCGTTGAGGACGCCGACGCCCATTTCGCGGCGAATAATGCGGCCCGCATTGTAGATGTCGATGTCGCGCGTCGCCAGGGCGCGCACGGTGACCGTCATGGTCTGTGAACCGGCATTGCCGCCCATGCCGGCAACGATCGGCATGAGCACCGCAAGCGCGACGATCTTCTCGATCGTTGCGTCGAACAGGCCGATGACGGAGGCGGCGAGAAAGGCCGTGACCAGATTGACCATCAGCCATGGCACGCGCGAGCGCGCCGCCGTCAAGACACGGTCCGACAGCTCCTCGTCGCCGACGCCGCCCATGCGCAGCAGATCCTCCTCGGCCTCCTGCTGGATAACGTCGACCACGTCGTCAATGGTCAGAACGCCGACAAGGCGTTCGTTCTCGTCAACCACGGCGGCCGACAGAAGATCGTACTTTTCAAAAATCTGCGCCGCCTCTTCCTGGTCCATCGTGGCGGGAATGGCGTGGCGCGTCTCGCGCATCACATCCTCGACCTTGACGCCGCGCTTGGTGCGCAGGATGCGGTCGAGGTCGACGGCGCCGACCAGGCGGAACGTCGGGTCGATGACGAATATCTGCGAAAAGCTCTCCGGCAGGTTCTGCTCCTCGCGCATGTAGTCGATGGTCTGGCCGACGGTCCAGAAAGGCGGCACGGCGACGAACTCCGTCTGCATGCGCCGGCCGGCGGTCTCTTCGGGATAGCCAAGCGAGCGGCGCAGGCGCACGCGTTCGGTGAACGGCAGCTCGGCCAGGATTTCATCGCGATCCTGCTGGTCGAGATCCTCGAGGATGTAGACCGCGTCATCCGAATCGAGTTGCTCGACGGCGCGCGCCACCTGCTGGTTGGGCAGGTTTTCCAGAATGTCGAGACGGATCGCCTCGTCGACCTCGGTCAGCGCCGTATAGTCGAAATCGTCCCCCATCAGGACGACGAGCGCCAGTCTTTGCTCGGGAAGCAGCGCCTCGAGCAGATCGCCGATCTCGGACTGGTGCAGCGAACTGACATCCTGGCGCAGCGTCAGCGTGTCGCGATCGGCGATCGCCGCGCCGACATGAGCAAGGAAATGTGCCGAGACGACGCCATCGGCGTCGTAAATACCCATATCCGGCGCGCCGCCCGCGCCAGCGTCCGTGTCCAGTCCTTCCGGCTCGCTCAAAAACACCTCCCTGGGTGGAAAAAGGATACTGGGAACAGGTGCAGTCTCAGTTCCCGGCAATATAGAGGCGCAGGCCGCACCGCAACCGGTGGCCCGCTTTCCATCGAAGAAATTCGCCCGCCCCTTGAGACACAATGTGGCACGGCGACGCTGGTTCCTCCCGGAACGCCGACAGGCCTTTCGGACCGGTCGATCCCAGGGTTTGAACAAACGCGGAGGACGCCCTACATCTGTTGCCGGGACAGGAGAAATCGAACACAGCTAAGCGGCGGCACGATGAACGCGACAAGGATTGTCACCACTCTTCTCATGATCGCCCTTGCCGGCGCCCCTGCTCTGGCCGATGGCAAAAAGGCCGACGAGGCAAGGCTGCGCGATGCCGAGCGAGCGATACGGCAGGCTGACAGGGCGGAACGCATGCTGGAGGCGCAGCACCAGCAATGGCAGCAACAACAACGGGACATACCGCGGCTGATCGAGCCAAAACCGTTGCAGTTGGGCGTGCCGATCTACACATCGCCCAAACTTTGACGCGGCGAGTTGGTCAGCGCACGTAGATAGCCGGCTATTGCTTCCCTTGGGTAAATCTGCTTGAATTTCAGTGAGCCTTTTGTCTCCACGCTGGGAGATTCGAGGATCACCTCTGGGGGGGAGGGCTGGGTGCAAACGGACATCACGAACGGCACCACGTTCTCATTGGGATGACTCCACGCGTCGTTTTCTGCGTGGGGCGGGTAAGAGTTCGAGCGTGTTCTACCTCTATGTTTATCTGGCCTGTTGCATCCTTTTCCTCGTCATAGGGGGGTTGGTCGTGCCATTCATCGCACGCCGGCAATCGGACGCAGACGACCACTGATCCATGCACCGCCTTCCTGTCCATGCCCCCGGCTTCAACATCCGCAACCATCGCGCGAGCGGCCGCCTGTTCCTCCAGCCGAACCCTGTGAGAGCCGTAGCGCAGCGCCGAGCACGGCCCGTGCTTCGAACATGTCTTTGCGCGGGCGGTGAAACACCGCTAGTTGTAGGCCCGGAGCATGGCACGGGGCTTGTCGATGAGCGAGATCGAACTCAAACTTCTTCTGGATGCGGATCACGCCGCCGGGGTCCTGCAGCGCATTTCCAGGCTCGGCATCGCCGACGGGGAACAGCATTGCCGCTTGCTGCGCAGCATCTACTACGACACGGAAGCCCGTGCCTTGCAGGCGGCGGGCATTTCGCTGCGCCTCAGGCACGATGGTACGCAATGGCTGCAGACCGTCAAGCAGCGTGGCAGGATCGCCGGCGGCCTGTCGCAAGCGGAGGAAATAGAACAGCCGGCGCCCGAAGGACGCCTTCGTCTTGCGGCGATCGCCAGCAAACCCATGCGCAAGCGGGTCCGCGCGCTGGTTGGCAACGCTCCGCTCCATCCGGTGGTGGAAACCGATATCAGGCGAACCAGTTTCGACATTACGCTGGATGACGGCACGCAAGCCAACATCGCCGTCGACGCAGGCCAGATCAAGGCAGCCGAACTCAGCCGCATGCTGAACGAACTGGAAATCGAGCTGGTGCGCGGCGACCCGAAAAGCCTCTACACCATCGCCCGGGCGGTCCTGCCGGAGGGTGGCTTGCAGTTCTCCAGCCTTTCAAAGGCCGCGCGCGGCTTCCTGCTCGCTGAAAGAGGCTATATCGAGCCACCGGCCAAGCCGCGCATGGCCAGAAAGGTGGCGCTCGACCCCGCGAACACGGTGCAGCAGGCGGCACGGGCGAGCTTGCGCGAATGCCTCGATCAGGTGACGGCAAACATCCAGGCCGTTCGCCGGCTCGACACCGCCGAGCCGCCGCATCAATTGCGCGTCGGGCTGCGACGGCTGCGCACCGCCCTGTCGATCTTCAAACCGATCGTGGATTGTCCGGAGCGGGTCGATCTTGTCGAAGACTGCCGCTGGCTGGCGCATCAGGTCGGTCGCCTGCGCGATCTGGATGTCGTGTCGGGAACGATCGTCACGCCGCTCGCCGCCGCCCATGGCGGGGAAGCAGGCTTCCATTCCCTCACCGAGGCGCTTGACGAACAAACGGCGCAGGTTCGCGACGCATTGCGCCATTTGCTGATCGGCCGGCGCACGCAGTCGATGCTGATCAACCTCGCCGAGTTCATCGAGGCGGGGGATTGGGCCGCATCGAGCACGCCGGCAAAGGGCGAGCGGTCGGCAATGTCCGTCATGAAGTATGCCCGGCGGGCGCTCGACAGGCGATGGCGCAACACTGCGCGTCACGCGGAAGGCATTGCCTCATTCGATCTGCGTCAGAGGCATACCCTGCGCAAGAAGCTCAAGGCTCTCCGCTACACAGTCGAATTCTTCAGCCCCTTGCTGCCGGATAAAAGAATGCGGCCGTTTTCGCGCAGGCTGAAGACGCTGCAGGCGGTTTTCGGCGACCTCAATGACGCCGCCATGGCCGAGACCACCTTGACCGCCGCGCCCTTCGGCGCCATGGCCGACCCGATGGCCCAGCGCGCCATCGGCCGGGTGATCGGTTCCTGCCAGACGAAGGCGGAGCACAGCTGGGCCCATGCCCAAGCGCTCTGGGACGATCTCGCAGCCTGTGAACCACCCTGGAAATAGCAGGGAATCTTTGATATTCAACGGCTTGGTAGAGCCAGTTGATCGATTGATGCGGCCGAGTTCCAGGGCCTCGCGCGACGCGCAGTCGGCACCGGATGGCCGGAGACCGGAGACCGAAGTCGAGTTCACATTGCTCTGCCCGGCGATGGCTGAAATCCGTGGCAGCGCATGCAGCAAGAAGACGGGTGAGCAGATCAGGCAGGCGATCGGCATCATCGAAGGCCAATGAAAGAGCCTGCCCCGATCACCCGATAGCAGCCCGCAGACGCCCCCCGGAACCACGGAGTTGGGGAGCACATATCCGATTGCGGCCACTTCGCTTTGCCCGGTAAAGCTGGTCGTCGGCGACGGCCATGAGTGATGAAAAGTCCGCCTTGGTCTCTGCGAATGCCACACCAACGCTCACGCTCAATGCGGTGATTTCATTCCAAGTTGGTCGAAACACCAACTGCTCAACTCCAAGACGCACCTTCTCTGCCAGTGCCAATCCATCGTCCAGCGATGCCGCCTCTACGAAAACGCCAAACTCTTCTCCGCCAATGCGGGCAGCGATTCCGGTGTCGCCAACGGCATCGCGAATGACGCTCGCAATAGAGCAGAGCGCACGATCTCCGATTAGATGGCCGTGAGTGTCATTGATAGCCTTGAAGTCATCCGCATCGATGACGAGAAGAACGCCTCCAGTTCCGCGCTGCCCGATCTCGTCCAGGTCGGCGATAAAGGAACTCCGATTGAGCAGCCCGGTCATTCCATCGGTACGGGCAGCGATGGCAAGATCGCCATGCACGTCCGCCAACTCCTTGTGAGCCGCTTCAAGCTGAGCATGCGCAAGCGCTATTCTGTGGTTCTGGTAGAAGGTGTAGGTGCTCGCCGGGAAAGCGATCAACAGCGGGCAGAGCGCACTCATGATCACGGGAAACCAGTCCATCTCGCTGCCGGCCATGCTGAGTACGAACCAGCATATGGCTAGCGAAGCAATGATGGACAGACACGTTGCGAGAGCAGCTTTCAGCAAGACGATCTTCATGCCGGCGGCGATTATCAGGTGAGTGTTTCATACCGGTTAAGAACCGTCCGAACGTTCCAAACGCAAAAATGCCCCTGCCAGCCGGAGCCGGCAGAGGCGGAAGGGGAGAGATGTACGCAGGGATTACGGCGGCGGCCGGCCTGGCGGCCAGGTGTAGGCGCTGAAACACCCGACCTCAATCGCGCCCAACTCGCCGATCGTCCATGCGCCCGCGGGAACGGGAAAAAGCGTTCAATGCGCTTAAGCTGGGCCTTGGCTAGAGCGCCGTGCGTCCATTCGGACGCCAAAGGACGCTCTAACGCTTTGAATCTACACATCGTGCTTTCCGAAGATCGATTCTGATTTTCGGGCCGATGCTGTAGCCAGAATTGATCAGACATCGACAGCCCCTCTTGCCGCGCTTGAATCACGATGTCACGTCAGATGGTGTACCGGTTTGCCGAAGTCTGCTGCGCAGCCAGAGCGGAGCTTTACCCTACGCGCCCTGATGATAGCATCGGGAGCATGTTCGAGGGCTTTGCACTGGATTGGATTGATGTTGGCGATGTCGTGCTGCGGGTGCGGCACGGCGGGTCAGGCCCACCCCTCCTCCTCTTGCATGGGCATCCGCGTACGCACGCGACATGGCACCGTGTCGCCCCCCTGCTTGCGGCAAATTTCACCGTCGTGTGCCCCGACCTGCGCGGCTTCGGGCAGTCGTCGTCGCCGCCCGACGTGACGGATCATTCGCAGGCATCCAAGCGGGCGAAGGCTCATGACTGCCTTCTGCTGATGGAGGCGCTGGGTCATGAACGCTTCATGATCGCGGGCCACGACCGAGGCAGCTATACCGCGTTCCGCTGCGCGATGGATCACCCGGAGCGGGTCGAGCGCTTGGCCATACTTGACGGTGTGCCAATCCTGGAGGCCTTGGAGCGTTGCGACGCGCAATTCGCCGAAGCGTGGTGGCACTGGTTCTTCTTCGCCCAGCCAGACAAGCCCGAACGCGCCATCCTTGCCGATCCGATCGCATGGTATGGCGGATCCGCAGAATCGATGGGGCTCGAGAACTATGCAGACTTTGTGGCTGCCGTCACCAAACCAGAAACAGTGCGAGGAATGCTCGGCGACTACAGGGCCGGTTTGACCCTCGACGCTGATCACGACCGCGCAGATCGGATCAGCGGCAGAACGCTGGCCTGCCCCACGCTTGTCCTCTGGTCGCTCGATGACGATCTCGAACCGCTTTATGGCGATGTCTTGGCTGTGTGGCGAACATGGGCACCGGACCTCCGCGGTCACGGCATCGATTGCGGGCATCACATGGCCGAGGAAGCGCCAGAACAGCTTGCTGCTGCGTTGTCGGCATTCTTTTGCGCGCCCGAGTGACAGACCGAAGTCAGAAGCTGTTTTCCGCGTAACTGCGATGTCTGAAAAGGCGCTCAGAGCAGTCATCGAACACTTCTGTCGGTTAACAGGTCCTCACCTAGGTGCCGTGTTCAGGATCAGATAAGCTGGGTGCGTGCGGACGGCACCAGTTGCTGCTGCCGAAACGCTCCCTAGCAAACGCATTGGGCAACAAACGATGGATATTTCCTCAGAAACCGGCGGAACTGAACGGGAAGCGAACGCGCTGGACCGCCTGCGAGGACGCTTGCGCAGTCTCTACCACGGTCATTCACAAGGCGCGTTGCGGTTCCAACTCGCTGTCATGGTCGTCGATCTTCTGATCATCGCATTCTTCGTTGCAAGCCCGGTGCTGCGCGACCGGCCATCCTTTCTCTGGATCGACTATTCTATCGCAGCACTGCTCGCTGCGGATATCGCGGCGCGCGCCCTTGCCGCCAATGACATTGCGCGCTGGTTGCGGCAGCCCACAAGTGTCGTCGATCTTTTCATCCTGGCGACGTTGCTTGCGCCGCTCTGGCTGGCCAATCTCGGCTTCCTGCGCGTCCTGCGCCTATGGTCGCTCTCACGCAGCGGTTTTCTGTGGCGTCCACTGATCCGGCGGGGTTACGGATCATGGCGGGAGGTCGTCCATTCGGCTCTCAATCTGGTCACGTTCCTATTCGTGGTGACCGGATTCATCTACACGTTCTTTTTCCGGGAGGATTCGGGGCTCGCCGGTTATGTGGACGCCCTCTACTATACGGTCACGAGCATGACGACGACCGGCTACGGTGACATCCTCCTGCCAGGCATGTGGGGTAAGTTGACCTCCGTCGTCATCATGATTGCCGGCATTTCGCTGTTCATCCGCCTGGCCCAGGCGATCTTTCGTCCCTACAAGGTCCGATATCCATGCCCGCAATGCGGGCTGTTGCGCCACGACCCCGATGCGGTCCATTGCAAGGCTTGCGGCCATCCGCTGAAGATTCCCGATCCCGACGATTGAGAAAGAGCCTCGCAGCATGGCTGAATTCGTCCCATCGCCGCGCGATTTTTCGCTCGGGATTGATCCTGCAGCATGACGACTGTTTAGGTTCGACAATCGAGCACCTCTTGTCGCGACCGGCTGGACGCAAAAAGCCCCGCCGGCCGGAGCCAGCGGGGCAAGCTGTATCGAACCCGTTTTGGCTAAACCGCATTGCAGAAGCGCCATGTCGGCTCAGCGGGGCCTATACCTCCACCACAACCGCCTCCACCCCCTCCTCGAGGCAGGTGCTCGGTCCAAGGGAACGGTCTTCCAGCGCCCGGCCCATCGAATGGCAGACCAGGGTGGGTACCGCGAGGACGCGGATCGTCAATTCCGGGACGGACGACAACTCTACCCGCGGATTTTCCCTTGGGTTGCGCGTCCCGGGCAACGACATTCTTGCCCGCACCTTTCAGGATGGCCCAGACCATGGACTTTGCGACGCCGATGATCGAACCGCGCGCTGAGCTGATGGCTATCTCAAGGGCAGTCGTGCCCGCAGCAACAGTAACCGCCCCTTTCACTGCGCCCATCACGCCTCCAACCCCGACTGAGATCGGATCGACGACGGGTTTTTGCAGACCCGGCTCTTTGTAATTCTCCCAATCCCGCTCGACCAACGCCGGAGCAGGTTCTTTCGCGAAGCTCTCTCCCGAACTGAATGCGGCAGCAATCAGCGCGACCGCACCCAATATCGGAGAGTAGAAGTGACGAAGTCGAGACATTCGTTATCCTCCGCTCGTAAATTTCGCGTCCCTTCGACATCTACCTTCACGACGAATATGGCAAGAAACGCGCAATTGACTGCCAGTACAGTTTTGAACCGCCCTGTGTTGCTGTTCGACAACACTGTCGACAAGACAGAATCTGCCCGCCGGACGTCACCGGCCAGAACACGAGCCATAGCCGCTCTCGTTCTGGTTTTTCTCATTGCAGCGGAACTTTGCACGGACCTCCATCGGTCTTCTCCTTCGTCTTGAAAGCCGGAATGTCGCCTGCACGGACTGCGCCATCTGGCGCAAAAACCTTGCGGACGCGGTCGAGCAGGATCGCCGCGCCGGCGGCACGGTTCTTTTCATGGGGTTTTCCTTTGCTTAATGTTTGGTGACTAGAGAGCTCGTCGCTGGCGAGCATTTCTCAGGCAATGCTTCAGGTGATCCGACCCGTTCACTTGACGGCGCTCGCCAGCACCGCTCCGAAACGATTGTTTCCACAACCAACATTCCGTGAATGGCCCACAGCGGAGAATCGCTGAACACTTCGCCTGCGGCGGACCGCAAGTGGGGACCTGTAGGGGCCGCTGGGTCGGCGCAGAAGGACCGCCCTCCGATTGCGCCGGCCCACGCACCGCCGAAACGAATTCAACACATCGCTGAAGACGTTGCGCCAGCCCGATGACGCTGGCGGGCTCGGGTATCGCAGCACCGGCAATGTGCCGAACTGCGGGTCCGCCAGCGCATCATTCAGAAGCGAAAAGAGGCGCGTTGGGTTTCCGGGAAAGTTGGCGTGGCGTCAGTTGTATTGTATAGCCGCCGTGAGGGTGCTCGATGCACTCGGCAAACGCGTCGTCTAT
Organism: Nitratireductor soli; assembly: GCF_001050155.1. Lineage (GTDB taxonomy): Bacteria > Pseudomonadota > Alphaproteobacteria > Rhizobiales > Rhizobiaceae > Nitratireductor > Nitratireductor soli. The sequence goes on along the minus strand of NZ_LFVY01000012.1, from coordinate 7,502 downwards.
ATTTTCTTCGCGCGAAGCGGCTATGCTTGGAGGGCTCATGAAACTGACACCAGGTCAATCAGTCGCCCTCGATCTTCTACGCGGGCTGGCGAGCCTCGTCGTTCTGGTAGGGCACGCCTGGGCGGTGACCAAAACACCAGCGGCGAAGTACATCGAAATCCAAACGTTGGGGGTGGTTATCTTCTTCGTCCTGTCAGGTTTCCTGATTACGTATACGTGCCTCATCAAAACGGGTTACAACTTCGTAGAATATTCAATCGACCGGTTCTCGCGCATCTATACGAGCCTGATTCCCGCTCTCGTTCTGATCTATCTGATAGACTGGATCGGCGGTCAGGATTTGACGACGCGGCAATACTCAGCCGAGACGTTCGTCGGCAATCTGCTGATGCTAGAGAACAACGCCGGCCTGTTGTGGTACTTCGGCCTCGACCTCATTCCGCGCCTGGGAACCAACACCCCACTTTGGTCAATCCCGATCGAATGGTGGCTGTACATGCTGTTTGGCGTGCTGTTCCTGCCAGCCGGCGGACGAGCTGGCCTCGTGCTCAAGGTCATCATGGCCCCGATAGCGATTGCGACGTTCACCTACTCGACCGGACATGCAGGGATCGGAACCGCATGGCTTATTGGCGCCTGCGCAGCCGTGATGTTCCATTTCGCGCCGCGCGCGAACGGCTCAATCGGCGTAGGGTTGGCGATTGTCGCATGCGCCATAATTGTCACGCCCTTCGCATTTACTGGAGCGAACGCCACGCGGATTCTATGGAGTTCGCCCAACATGATCATGGGTGTGGCGCTCGCAACATTTGCCGTCCTCGTGTTTGCTCAGAACCTGAAATTAGGTCTGGGCTCTCGGAGAATGATCATACACCTGGCCCTAATCTCCTACCCGCTTTATCTGATCCACATGCCGCTTCAGCGAGCGGTCTATTCATACGCGTCGCCAGGCACGCTTGCAGTCAGCACCGCCGCTATTGTCATGCCTCTGGTCGCTGCGGTCGGATTCTCTTTTATGTTCGAGATACATCACAAATGGGTGCGTGATTGGATCAAGTCGACCGCAAACAGGCACATCCGACCTACCATTAGTCATCGGTGAGGTAGCAGACCGTCCCGTAAATCGACCATGTGTCGCTGATCTCGTCTGCCGTTACGCTGGATTGCGTCGTTAGACTGCGCTTGAGGAAGTCGATCCGGCTCTCCCCAGGAACTGCTGCGCCGCCCCAATCGATAGTTCGCGCCAAAATCACAGATAACGAGATCGCCGCGCGTGCTCACCCAAGCAGCGCTCCCTCATCTGACGCATCGCTAGCAAGGCCAAATGGATTGCGACCGGCGGCTAGTTTTTCCCGATGAGCTTGCTCAGCCCACCAGCGATCGCAATGGCGGTCGCCTCGGGATCGTTCAGGGGATCGCCGAACACGTTGAGCACCGACTTATGCCACACATCTCGCCCATCGGCATATGCGCGCCACTTAGATCCCTCGGTGCGCCCGAACAACACAGTTGGAACACCAAGAGCACCTGCCAGTTCTGCCGTCGTGTTTCCCGGGGCTACGACCGCATCCATGTTGGCCAGAAACCCCGCCATTCCCTCAAAATCGTCCATCAAGTCGAGGCCCCTGATGACGCGCACGTTCGGAAGAACAGATTTCAGTATTTCCAGTTCGTCCGTCTCGACTGCAGTCTGGAATATCCAGAAGGTCCCATCTACATCAGCCAGGGGCGCGAGGTCCGCTGCACACAGGTAGTTGATGTCGCGACGCGCGCCGTTGAGGACACTCCGCCACGAAAGAGCGATGTTCGATCCATTGCGCGGAATCCGTTTCGCCCATTTTGCCACATGACGTTCATCCGGCACGAGATAGGAGCGGACTTTTCCGAACGACGAGAGTCTGGGGCGCGTGTCTGCCAGCATCTCGAATATCGATGTGAATGCGCCGGCATTCTCGGCTGCATCCAGAGCCGCCTTAGAGAACACAGGCGTCAACCGTCGCGAGGTCACGCCCGCTCGTGTCTCCGGGTTCCGCACAATCATCTCGCCGCGCCATCGCGTCACCGGCAGAAAGTGAACCTCCGGAAAGCTGCGCTTCAGGAGAGAATGTAGCCGGGGCTCGCACGTGATGGTGAGATTGGAGCACTTGGCAGACAGGTCCGGATAGATCGACGCAAAACGAATTTCATCGCCGATTCCGTAGTCAGCGATGACGACTGATGATTCTGCCTTTGCTAGAGTGGACAAACACCGGACATACTTCCCGTTGACGTCCTCGCGCATGGCGTAGGTAAGGCCACGCGCCCTGGCCTCCAGAAATGCGTCCCTGACCCGGCCGAGTTTAAACTTCATGTAAAAGAGCGGATTGTTGAAACCGCGTGGCTTGCTCGGGTCATCGCCTTCGTATGCGGATTCGATGATCGTTATCGCAGTGTCAAATCGGCCAAGCTCGTACAGGCAATCGCCAGCGTAGATCTTGCTCGCTCGGCCGTAGCTTTGATGTTCAAAGAGTTTGCCAAACAACGTTACGGCTTTCTCGAATTCCCGCAACCTCATATGCGCGATGCCAGCCAGATACGCGGCCTCGAATTCGTCCGGAATCGCGCCTCGCTCGAAGGCATCGTTCAGCAACTGTAGGGCCTGCTCGCCTCGACCGAATTCTGAGAGGGCCTTGACCCCATTAATTGCCGCGCTTCTCGTCCAATAGCGACGCTCTACAACATCAGGGATGCCGTCGAGTGCCCTGCCCAAGGTTTCGCCACCGAAGAATTTTCCCAGCAATGTAAGCGACTTAGGGTTCAGAGGATCGCGCCTAAAAGCCTCCAGGGCGCTCGTTCTAGCGGTGCTCGAATCACCAATCATTTCCAGAATTTCACAGTTCAGCCGGTAGGCCGAACTGTCACGCGGGTTCATTCCAATGCTGCGATTGACCGCCACCAGTGCGGCAGGGAGAGACCAATGGGCAAATCGCTGTTCTGCAAGCTTTCTGAAGTTCTCTGCCTGGCTGCCCTTCTTCGTCAGGTGCGCAACGCCGTTCTTCTTCTTTTTAATCAACCCCGCCTTCACGCCAACGACGCGCACCGCGTGGACACTCAACCGTCTAAGCTCGCGAAAATCGCCATTGGAGATAGCGGCCGCTGCATGTCGGGCTGTGCGTTCAAAAGGCAAGGATCGTTTGGAAGACATGGTTTGGCCTAGGTCGATTCGGTGGCGCATCTCATTACCCATCGCCGAACTCGCGATCAACCTCCAACTTGACTTGCCGCCCACCGCACTGTGTCTCACTAGCGAGATACTGAGATGTTGCGCCTTCGGCAACTTGCCATAAGGTGGTGGGAATTCTATGGTTGCCGAGGGCGGACCTGACGAAACATTAGGATGTATTTTGGTGACTGATACTTCGGAACGGACGCGTAGAATTGAAGCAACAGCACAAAAAATTGAATTTTCCGATATTACAAAAATTGATGAAAAGGACGCTCTTCAGGTTCTAGCGATCAGGAATGAAGCTCCTATCCGCAACAACATGTACACCAATCACGAAATCTCTCGTGATGAGCACTTCAATTGGATAGACCGCCTGCGCGGCAGAGAAGACATCAAGTTCTTTGCGGTTCGCTTTGATGGCGAGATCGTGGGCGGGGTTAGCCTAAGCGGCATAAACACGGTACACAAACGGGCAGACTGGGCTTTCTATTTGTCTGAAACCACCCACGGCCGCGGTATTGGCGCAGCACTTGAGTACAAAGTTGTGTCTCTCGCGTTCGACCAATTCAAAATCGAAAAGCTCAACTGTGAGGTCATCTCTTTCAATGACCGCGTTGTGAAGCTTCACGAGAAGTTCGGGTTTCGTATCGAGGGCGTTCGCAGAGAACATGTTATCCGAGATGGTCAGAAGTTTGACGCTATCCTACTCGGAATCACGAAGCAGGAATGGACGGCGCGCTAGGGAGGCGGATGCCCGCGCGCCAACTACACGCTGCGGGCATATAGCATCAGCTTCCCTTGGCTCCGAGGGCGTCGATCCGATTAAGCAACCTCTCAATCTGCCCCATCTTCTTGTCGTTCTCATCCAGTAGCCATGCGAGGGCAGCCCACAGGTAGGGCGCTCGTTTGCCCTGGTCGCCCCCCCCCAGACGCATAGACCGCTTCCGACCTGCCACGGGTCTTTAGGCCAGTACGACATCATTACGGTTCTTGGCCATTCGGAGGCCAAGACGAGCGAGGTCTATGCCCGCCGCGTGGAGCGTTGGAAGCTTGCGACATCAGCGATAGGGAGGATTGATGGCCCCTGCATGGGGTTGACGCGGGACACAATGACCCGCAACCAACTGAAATGCATAGCATGAGGGAGGGTCATTGGTGCGGTCGAGAAGACTCGAACTTCCACGGGTTGCCCCACAGCGACCTCAACGCTGCGCGTCTACCAATTCCGCCACGACCGCACGCAACGAAAGGCCAGCTTGCACCGGCCAGAGCGCGTGTAGCAAATCGGCCATGGAGAGACAAGCCGGCAGGGGGCGAATCTTCGCAAAAACGACACGCATGCACAAGCGCGGCTCAAGCAGCGCCCGGCGACTGGACCCGAGCCATGTTTATCGCCATATGTGCGCGTAGGAACAAGCTTGAGATGGAACAGTTAATGAGCGAACGCGGTCAGATCGACACCGCTTTCCAGCCACGCTTTGCGGCACCGCCGGTCGAATGGCGCGTCGCGCCGGGCCTGACCGACTACGCCGCGGCGCTTGCCTTCATGGAAGAGCGCGCGGGCCTGATCCGCGAGGGCAAGGCCCGCGAACTCGTCTGGCTAGTGGAGCACCCTCCCCTTTACACCGCCGGCACCAGCGCCAAATCCGACGATCTGCTGGATGCCGGGCGCTTTCCCGTCTTCAAGGCCGGGCGCGGCGGTGAATACACCTATCATGGCCCCGGCCAGCGGGTGGCCTATGTGATGCTCGATCTGAAATCGCGCCGCGAGGACATCAGGGCCTTTGTCGCCGCGCTGGAGCATTGGATCATCGATACGCTGCGCCGCTTCAACGTCACGGGCGAGCGGCGCGAGGACCGCGTCGGCGTCTGGGTGCGGCGGCCCGACAAGCCATTGCTTCCGGGCGGTCTGCCGGCCGAGGACAAGATCGCCGCCATCGGCATTCGCGTCAGGCGCTGGGTCACCTTTCACGGCATATCGGTCAACGTCGAACCGGAACTGGCACATTTCAACGGCATCGTGCCGTGCGGTATAAGCGGCTATGGCGTTACCAGCCTGGTCGATCTCGGCCTGCCGGTGACGATGGAGGACTTCGATCTGGCACTGAAAGCGGCCTTCGAGGACACATTCGGTTCCACTGAGCGCCGCTGACGGTACCAGCCCTATCGCAGAATTGGAGCGCGCGCCGCACGCTCCATGCCCAGCAGAGGAGTGCCAGGCATGCGTTTTCCCCACGCGACGAAATCCGTCGCACTATTGTCGATTTTGCTCCTGTCGGGAGGCGTCGGCACGGCGCAGCAGGCGACGGACGCCCACGCCCCGGAAATCGCCAGCGGCGTCACCAGCAAGGCGGCGGTGCAGGCCAAGGACCAGATGGTCGCCGCGGCCAATCCGCTGGCCGCAGAGACCGGTCTCGAAATCCTGCGCCAGGGCGGCAGCGCCGCCGACGCACTGGTCGCTGTGCAAACGGTGCTCGGCCTGGTCGAGCCGCAATCGTCGGGCATTGGCGGCGGGGCGTTTCTCGTCTGGTACGATGCAGCGAGCGGCAAGATCACCACCTTCGACGGCCGCGAAACGGCGCCCGCCGCCGCCACACCCGCCCTGTTCCTCGATGACAAGGGCGAGCCCTTCGCCTTCTTCGACGCGGTGGTCGGCGGCCGTTCGGTCGGCACGCCCGGTGTCGTCCGGCTGATGGAGGCCGTGCATCAGAAGGCAGGCAAGCTGGATTGGGCCGAGACGCTCGAACCGGCGATCGCCATGGCCGAATCGGGCTTTGCCGTCTCGCCGCGTCTCAACGCGCTCTTGGCCGATGACAAGGGCAAGCTCGACACGCAGGCAACCGCGCGCGCCTATTTCTACGACGATGCCGGCGAGCCGCTGGCCACCGGCACCATTTTGAAGAACCCGGATTATGCGGCGACGCTGAAGACGATTGCCGCCGAGGGCGCCGACGGCTTCTACAAGGGAGCGGTGGCGGAACAGATCGTCGCCGCGGTCAAGGCGCATGAAACCAATCCCGGCCTGCTGACGCTCGAAGACCTCGCCGCCTATGAGGTCAAGGAGCGCGAGGCCGTCTGCGCGCCGTATCGCGGCCTCGAGGTCTGCGGCATGGGACCGCCCTCTTCGGGCGCGCTAACCGTCGGACAGATTCTCGGCATGGCGGCCGAGTTCGACCTGGCGGGCCTCGGCCCGGACGATCCGGAAAGCTGGCGCATCATCGGCGATGCGACCCGCCTCGCCTTCGCTGACCGCGGCCGCTACATGGCCGACAGCGATTTCGTCAAAATGCCGAGCGGCCTGCTCGATCCCGCCTATCTCAAGGAGCGCGCCGCGCTCATTCGCCGCCCGACGGCGCTCGGGGAGGACGAAGCCAAGGCCGGCATGCCGCCCTGGGACAAGGCGGAGCTGCGCATCGACGGCACCAGCCTGACGCAGCCCTCCACCTCGCATTTCGTCATCGTCGACAAGGACGGCAACGTCGCCTCCATGACGACGTCGGTCGAAAGCGCTTTCGGCTCGCGGCAGATGGCAGGCGGGTTCATCCTCAACAACCAGCTCACCGATTTCTCGTTTGCGCCGGAGGAGAATGGCGAGGCGGTGGCCAACCGGGTCGAAGCGGGCAAGCGCCCACGCTCCTCCATGTCGCCGACCATCATCCTGAAGGACGGCAAACCGCTCCACGCATTGGGTTCGCCGGGCGGCAGCAACATCATCCCCTATGTGGCCAACGCGATCATCGCGCTCGTCGATTGGAAGATGAACATGCAGCAGGCGATCGACCTGCCGCATCTGACCAACCGTTTCGGCACCTACACGATCGAGGCGGGAACGGCGGCGGAAGAACTGACCGACGATCTCGACGCGCTGGGCTTCAAGACCTCAGTCGGTGAGCTGAACTCGGGGCTGCACGGGGTCACCATCACGCCGGACGGGCTGGAAGGCGGCGCCGATCCGCGCCGCGAGGGCATCGCCATCGGCGACTGACCATGAGAACGAATGCCCGAGCGGGCACGCTATGGAGGCGGGAGCATCCCGCCTCTTTTCCATCCGGAGATCAAAACGCTCCGATGAAAGCGGCGGCGGCGACAATGAAGGAACTGACGGCGACGAGGGAAGCGACATCCTGGACAAGTTCGGTCATAACTCTCTCCTGATCTCTTTATGCTCCCTTTATGTTCTATTTTTGTTCAATCGTCAAGCCTGTGGAACCTCGGCCCCGGCGCGCCGGCAAAGAAGGTTGACGCGGGGTTAATCGAGGCGTGCGGACGCCTGTTCCGGCGGCGCACCAAAGCGCCC